>USFF01000011.1 GCA_900553835.1 uncultured Mycoplasmatota bacterium | reverse complement strand
TCATTTATTCCACCTCTTTTAATATTTTTCTGATATCTTCTTTAATTTCACTTAATAGGTATTTATTATTATATTTATAATATAATTTACCTGCATTTTTATCATGATTATTAAGAAATACATTTACTTTATCTATTGTTTCTTTTAATTTCTCGTTTTCTTGTTTTAATCTCTTAATTTGTTGCTCTAAATATGTTAAACAATCATCTATATTGAAATATGCTGTTGATTTTTCTAAATCTACTTGCAAAATACCACTTTCTAACATTTTGTTAAATATTCCTAATATTTTTACTATTTGTTCAAAAGTAATTGTATTTAAATCGATTTTATTCATCTTTCCACTCCTTTATCATCATAATTAATCCAATAATTGCACCTATACCAATTAACCCCCAGAATATTAATGGTATATATAATATCATTTAGCCCTCCTTACCACTTATAAGTCCACATCAAATATAATACATAACTTAATATTGCTATTAATAATAACAAATTAATTATAATTAAATATGCTTTTATATCTTCTTGTTTCTCTTTTTTTAATATTCTTAATTGTTCTCTTTCAGTTTTACTTGTAGGGAATTCTTTTTTTAATTTCCACATTTGGAATTTACTTATTTTTTCTGGTTTCATTTTATCCTCCTAAAATCTTTACAAGCCTCTGTATTTTTTGTTATTCTTATTTTTCTATATCTGCAATAATATGTAGGTATTGAATTACCTTTTATTTGTCTTTTTTCTAATAATCTGCAATTTTTACATCTATCTTTTATTTCTTTTTTCTCTTCTGATATTATAATTCTTTCTCTAAGGTTGTTTTTTTTGTCATATTTAAGTGTTTTCATTAATTCAGTAATACTCAATATGCTTTCTTTTTTTACTAAATATTCGGCACAATAGGTATGTATTTCAAATCTTAATGAAGCATCTTTGCCATTATCTAATGCTTGATGACATTTAATACATAACATAACACCATTTTCTTTGCAGCCTTTTCCACCTTTTGCCCTTGATAAGAATATATGTGCTATTTGTAATGCTCCATTATTTCCACAAAAGATACATCTGTTATTATCTCTTTTTTTGATATATTTTCTTGTTTCTTTATCAAACTCACTCCATTGACTTCGTATACTCATTATACCCTCTCAAAGTAGTCATTTATTTCGGCATTACTATTAATTAACTTTGTCATTGCGTAGGCTACTAATTTTCTACAATTAAATCTATTATTTATAACACCATTTACATATTGAAACGATAAACCGATTTCTTTTGCCATTTTTGATTGATTAATTTTGATATTAGTAAATAATTCTTTTTTAAATCTATACATTTTTTTCTTCCTTTCTTTTTAGAATATATTTTTTAAAACTACAAGTCTTACCATAAATATTCTTTTTTGTTACCCATTCTTCTTCAAACTCTATTCCATACTTATGTTTTATGTCAAATATTCTAGCACTAAGCCTAGTTATAAATAACTTTGAGTAACTTTCATAAGTAGTTATGCTACCATGTTCGTTTAGATATTTAATTATCATTTCATTTTGTGTCATTTTTGCTCTCCCTTTTTTATTTCTACAATTAATATCATTTTTCTATCAAAACCCCAATTGAATATATCATTACCTTTTCTTGTTAAATAATTCAATAATTCTTCATAACTATCGAAATACATTCTTTCAATAAACTCTTTTCTTTTAACACTTCTTAATTCTAAATAATACTTAGTCATTTTTAGCCTCCAAATATTCTTTTACTAATTTCATTGCCATTTCTTCATTTACTGGTAATTTATAGAACTTTCTTTTTTCTTCTCTTAAATGTGTACCACTTACAAATGATAAAGGCATATGATAACTTTGTTCATAGGCTATCTTATAAAGGTTAGTCTGATAAGCAACATATTCTTTATCAAATGTAGCAGTCCTTTTAAGGTCATTTACTCCTCTTTCACCATTCATTTCTATTATTTGGTCTAATCTACCTACTGCTACTGGAATACTATCTAGAAACAAGATTACTGGTATTTCTGAGGCTATTACTTGCCATTTATAATGTTTCTTTAAGAATATGTAGTTTTGAAGTTCTCTATTATTCAAGTCATTTATACCATCTTCCTCATAATCTTGAATTGCTTGGTGCATATTAGTGCCTCTTTGACTTGCTATTTCAATAACTTTTTCGTCTACCCCTTGATACTTATTTCCGAATTTCTTTTTTAACATTGTTGTTATAGAGGGAAGAATAATCCCATTAACTAAATATGTATGGCTATCTTCCCAATATTCTATAACATAATCATTTATTACCCATGTTTGCATTATTTAATTTTAATTAATAATGAACTTTTAACTGGTGTAAACTCTACATAAGTATCATATAAATCAGGTAAATCTTTTTTAAAATCTTTTGTTCTAAATGTTTCTTTCTCAGCTGGTGCTTTGTAAGTAATACTGATATTTTCATCTGATATTTTTATAATGCCTTTATCTTCCATTTCTTTTAATAAGATTTCTCTTATCTTTTCTTTTCTTTGCTTTAATTCTTTTTCTTCTTTATCAATTAAAATTAATTCATCTGCTATAGTTTGCCTTAATTTAAATTCTTCAATTTCCTTTACTATTAAATTATTCATTTTTTATTCCTCATCTTTCTTTTTAAATAATTTACTTAATATTTCGCTTGCCTTACTAATAGACATATCTTCTAGTTTTTCAAGATTATTTACTTCTAATAATTTAATTAAGTTTTCGCCTTGATAATATTTTTGTATAAGTTCCATTTGTTTAGGACTTATTTTTGCATTTCCTACTTGTTTAGTGGCTTTCTTATATCCATTTTCGGGGCTTGCCTCTTTATCGGGGTCATCTCCAGTACTTAATTTATATGCTTTCATAAGTGCATATTTATCTGCATATGTCATTGCCTTTCCTGGTGCTTTGTCGCCTGTATCTAAGCCATCTCCATAGACTGTAGTCTCAATAAACTCACTAGGATTATCTATATTAACAAATCTATAAGTAGTTTCTATTCTCATAAATAATGTATTAGTTTTAGTGATGCTTCCATTATACTCAGTTTCTTTCACTAATGTATCTCTATCAATTACTTCTCTTTTTGCTGGATAACTATAAACTCTATATTTTTTTTCTATAGGTTTCACACCATCTAATACATCTCTTTCTGATACTGCTTTATAACTTCTAGTTTTGTTTATTTCTACAGTCAATCCTTTTTCAATAACTCCTATTTCCTCAGTTATTAATGACATTTTTTCATAGATGTTCATTGTTTTAATTTCTTCTTCTTTCATTTTCTTTGTTCTCCTTTCATTATAAATTATACATCTTAATTTACATATTGTCAAGTATATTTTATACTTTTATTTATTTTTTTGATATTAATAATTTTTCTTCATAACCTTTAATTTCTTCTAATAACCAATTAGGAACAATAGGCTTGTCCTCAAAGAGCCATTGTAAGGCCTTTCCATATTCTTGGTCAGTTTTAAAGTAACCATTTGAATACATTTTATCTATTTTTAATTTATATAATTTTCTCGTTTCTTTATCACATTCTGTTAATATCTCTGCTATAGTAGGCATGAATTCGCTTTTTTCAATTATTCTGTTTATAGCATTTGATACTACTACATAGTCATATCTTTTTAATTTACTATAATATAATTGATTAAACATAATTGTACTTTCTTTTTCCATATCTTTAAAATAATACGGATATGCTATTCTTAATACATTAACTATCTTACTGAAGTTTAATTGTTCCATTATATATCTCCTTTATTGTTTCATCCATAGCAGATGTTCTTGATTTTTTAATTTCTTTTTTACTTTTAAATGATTTTTCCTCTTCTTGTGCTTGTTGTACTGTTGTTATGGAATTATTCCTATAATTAACTAATATCGTATTTATATATTTAACATTATATTTGCCATTTAATACTGCTTGCTTAATTGCATATCTAGTTAATTTATTATCTTTCCATTCTCTTATCATTTCAATTTCAATACCATTTAATGTTCTTCCAAAGTTTTTCTCTAAGAAGTCATAAATTGTATCTTGTTGCCTTATACTACTACTATTATTAATTATATTATTAGTTATATTATTATATATTATATTATTATCTTCATCATTTTCTAAATACCCCTCTTTAGAATATTTAATACCCCCCTCATCATTTTCTAAATACCCCCTATTTAATTTTTTAAATACCTTTACTGGGTATGGTGGGCTTTGTATTTTTAATATTCTTCCTAATATTTGATTATCTTCTTTTATGTATTCTGCATTTAGATATCCTTTATCTATTAATTCATTGATTACTTGAGATACTCTTCCACTACTTATGCCAAAGAAATCACTAAAGTATTTATTACTAGCATAACATCCTCTATCATTGTCTAAACTATCGATTTCCACTAGCATTACTTTTTGTTGAAGTGTTAATTCTTTACTTTCCCAAACCTCTTTTGGTATCCAAATACCTTTAAATGCTCTTTTATTATCTTCCATTATTTTTCCTCCTTTTTAACTGGTACTAATTTAATAGTTTCATCATCATAGAATTCTAAATAGAATTCACTACCATATTTGTTAATTAAAAATTGTGGTATTATAATTCTGTTTTTAGTCTTATCTGCTTTCTTCATAAATCTAAATAATAGTTTCATTTTATCACCTACCTTTCTTATCTAAATCAATTGTACCACCTTTAAAGGTATTTGTCAATATATAAAAAGAAGAAATATTATTTTTTTAATATCTCCCCCTTAATTAAAATTCTTCAAACTTTATACTTTCCATTTTCTTTTTTAGAGCATTAATTTTGTTTTCTGTACTTGTATAAGCATTTTTAAAGCGTTTTAACGAGCATTCTTTGTCTGCTAGTCTCTTTATATCATCTTGGCAAAAACGAGTTCCTAGAGCCTCAAAATAAGCCATAGCAGGTGTTTTGCCATCTCTTTCGGTGTTCCAATTCTTCCTTTCCTCTGTTGTTCTTACTGCTCTATCTATTTCTATTTGTGTTTTTAATTCAATTATGTCTTTTGTAAGCCTTGCTATTACTTCTCCTATTATGTAGTTAAGATTAGAATAAACCTCTATGTTATGAGCATATAAATACATTGAATTAGGTTCATCTATAATTTTTTTAAATACTTCTTGATACATACTAGCAAGTTCTTTTTCATTTGTATTTTTTATATTAAAAGGGTTAAATAGGAATAATTTCTCTTCCACTAGCGTTCACCTCCCACTTCTTCTACCGCAAAGATATCTAACTGAACACCTTTTTTCAATCTCTCTTTGGTATATTCACATTGTTTTTTGCTTAATTCTATTCCTATTGATTTTATGTTTCTTGAACTACAAGCATAAAGCGTAGTTCCTGTTCCACTAAAATTGTCTAAAACTACATCTGATGTTCTAATATATCTATCAATAATATTTTTTACAAATTCTGTGGAAAAAGTTGCTTTATTTAAATCTGTAGCATTGTCATTATTAGAGGATTGAAAGAAATTAAACATATTTTCGTATATTGGTTGTTTGGTATCTTCTCTTTCACCTATTTTTTTCTTATTAGAAGTAAAGGTATTGAACTCATTACGCTTGCAAAAAACATAAACAAATTCACAAATTCTTGTCATTTTATTCGAAGATACATTGTTTGGTGTGGCATTATTTTTCTTCCAAATTAATATATCTGCCAATGTAAAATCAGTTTTTTTAATTATTTCGCCTATTGTCAAATTCATTACTTCAGTATTTTCGGTTCCATATGACATATTATAAATTATACAACCATTTTGATTTAAAATCTTATTGTATTTTTCAAAGATGTTGATTGTCCATTCGATGTATTCGTTATTATCCATGCCATCTTTGTATTCATCATATCCTCTATCGGTAGAATTAGGTCTAATGATATTATATGGAGGAGAAGTTATTACTTTATCAACTTTAACATTATTTTTTATTAATAAGTCCATTATTTCAACGCAATCACCACAATATAAAGTTGCTAAATTGTTTTTATAATATTCTTCCATTATCTATCATCTCCTATTATTTTTTTGTATGCTGATAAAATTCTTTTTAAAGTGATAAGTTTAGACTGTTCCTCCATTGCATTTATATAATCATCTTCACTATCATATTCACAATTATAGTTTATACCAGTTCCTTTAGGCTCAATATTATATATTTTATCTTCTAACCATCTTATAAATTCTTTTTGTTGTTCCTTTAATTTTTGATTTTCTTCTTGTAATGATTTTATTATAAGTTCGTTAGATGTAATGCCAATTTCATCACATATTTTTTCTATCATTTCAATACCGCCTCTAATATATCTAATAATTCACTCGTCTCATATGTAGTCAAAAACTGTTCATATTCATCAGGTGAAGAAATACACTCTTTTATATACTCTATTGCTTTATCTATAGTTCTTTCATATACATCTCTTGTTTGAATTATATCATCTCTAGTACTTGTTTCATAAATGATAAACTCTGCTACTTCTCTAGGTATATCATAATCTTTACCATTTATATTTATTTTTTCTTTACTTAATTTAACATTGTATTCCATTATTTTCCTCCTATTCTTTGCATCTTTTCAAGCATAGCCATTATTAAGAATGATGTTTTGCTTTGTCCTGTCAATCTTGTTGCTCTTTCTAATTCATTAAACTCCCATTCAGAAAGCCTAATATTTAATACCTTTGTTTTTGTTTTCTTTCTCATATTCTCTCCTATCTACAATATTGGTCATATAATTCACAATATTGATTTCTATATTCTTTTAAATCATCAATTTTTTCTTGTTGTTTTTCTATTTCTGCATAATAATCTTCTAATTTATCAATTAACTCTTCGATAGATACTAAATCTTGATTTTTAAATATATCATTTAATACACTACTATTAATATCTTTTAAATTGATATAAACATTATTCATAATATCTCCACCTCCTCCCATTTGATTTCTTTCTTTCTCTTCCTCTTAGGTAGGCATTTGTCTGTTGCTTTAATCTGCTATTATTCTCCTCATGTAAAGTACAACCATATGTTTTTATTTGATAGTTTTCTATCATTCTTATCAATTCATTTAAATAACCAAATTCCCCATGTTTCTTATGAAACTTTGCTCTGAAATCATTTCTACTATCCATAGAAGTATTCTTATATAAATTGAAGTAGAATTGTAATTTAAACTCTTCCATTATTTACCTCCTAATTCTTTATATTTTCTAGTTACACCAGGTATCCAGTCGCTATTCAAATCATTAGGGTCATTATTTGCTCCTATTGGTGCATATTTAGGTTGTATAGTTTCTATTGTTGTGCGACCCTCATCATAATAATTGTGTTTTAAATTAGATATATAGGCATCTATTCCCGCATCTAATGTGTCATAACTATAGAACTCGTCTTTCATACCATTCCATAAACCACCAACATTATTTTTATAATTAAATACATATGATTTATAATCATCTGTTTCGTGTAGAACTATAGCAAGTGCTAGTCTCCAATCAACACCATAATCTTGTGCTGCTTTCTTAATTTTGCAAGATACTTCATCTAAAGTACAATCATTTGATAATTCTTCTACTTTTTCTAAACTCTCTAATTCGGCATTTTTTTGCGATTTAAGAGACTTTTCTTCTTCTTGATCTATTTGTATTACTTTCTTGTTTTCATTTGTCTCTGCCTTTGCAATTAAGTCTGAGCATATAAATACATAACTATATATAAGTCCACACATAAAACCTATGAAAAATATTATCAAAATTTTTTTAACCTTAACCCAAACCTTATTTATTTCTTTTTTTCTTCTATAACTTTTCCTTGTCATTACCTCTTTATTCTTTTTCATTTTGTTCTCCTTTTCTATAAATTATTTACTACTAATAATGTTATCACAATTAATTCTATATAAAATATAATTGCTCCTTTATTATCTTTTAAAAACTTTTTCATTATTTATCCTCCTTAATATCCTACTCTTACGAAGTCTCTAACTTCATTGTTTGTTATTTCTCTATAATCTTCCTTGTATAATTTTTCTCTTAATTCTTTTTCTTTTTCACATAATTTTATATATTCTTCTTTTTTTCCGCCATACATATCCATTTCAATTCTTTCTAATTCAATTTTTCTTAATTCTTTTAGCATTTCTTCTCTTGTCATTATTCCTCACCTCCTATCATTAAACTATACTTAGGTGTATATTCTTTACCAGTTATCTTATTCATAACAAATATTATTTCATTACCACTTAATACTGGTATATAACCTTTTTTATTAATCAATTTTTCAACTTTTTTAATTTCCCTTTTCATTCTAATCACCTTTCTTTTTATATTTTTTAACTGAGGAGAACTTTTTTAGTTCTCACTCAATTTTCTAATTATATTATCTGCCATTATGAATTCTTCATATTTGCCAGTTTCTTTTGTAAGAAATCTTGTTAACAATGTTATTATTAAATTAATTTCTTCTTTAGTTAATTTTTCCATTTTTGTTCTCCTTTCCTTAATTACAATATAATTATAACATAGGTATATACATTTGTCAATACATTTTAACAACTTTTTTAATTTTTTTACATTTTCTTTATAAACCCTTATAAAATAAAGAAAAAAAGAGTTATTTTTTCTTAACTCTTTTTAATATTTTACCTACATTTTGGTAATATTCTTCATTTGGAGGTTGCATACTTTCATTTAATTGTCTGAATAAATTATTTAATTCATTATATGCTTGTAAATCTATTTTTTCAATTTTATGCAAGTCCTCATGAGATTGTTCTATCAATAAAGCATAATTGGATATGTCGTTTGCCCCACCATATACCCTTTTAAATATGTGATGCCTTGTTAATGGTGTATTCCTATATATCTTATATCCCATCCAATCTCTTTCTTTTGTTTTGTAGATTTTAAGCATTATTTTAACATCTTTATTCAACTTTTTCTATCTCTGCATATCTCCATATATAACCACCACACTTTTTCCTTTTTCCATCACATACATCTTTTATATGAAATAATTTCAATTCTTTTTGTGCTTTGTTCATAGAATTCCATTCCTTAACAAATTTATCATCTAGAGTAAATTGTAATATTCTTTTGTTCTTTTTCCTTAAATTATTATCATAAGCGTGTTGCAAATTGTGACCATAAGAACACCACTCTAAATTTTCTAGTCTATTATCTGTTTTGTTTCCATTAATGTGATTTATACAAGGCAATCCTTTGTGATTTGCTATGAAATTTTCTGCTAATAACCTATGTATATATACTGTTTTAACTTTATTATCAACTGTTAAATCGGTTGTTTTGTATCCATTCTTTATTTTTCTGATACCAAGCAGTTTTGTTTTATAATGATATTTTCTACCATCTTTATATACTACTTTTCTTTCTTTTCTTCTAATTCTTCCTAAATTCGATATTTGATAATATTTTTCATATCCTCTAATATCTTTCCATACTTCATTTTTCATTTTAATACCTCCCGTAATAAAGTATTAGGGGAGTGATTACGGCACTCCCCCTCAATTAATTATAACATAATTCTGATTATTTTCCAATATAAATTTGAAATTTTGTCATTGGAACTCCTTTGACACCACCGAAGCCATCAAAACCATTTCCTTTGATTAAGTCTTTTTGGTAAGGATAATCATTTACTTTGTAGTAAGCATATTGGTAAGGTCTAATATTATTTGGTGTGAAATAGTATGCTTCTACTAATGCTATAGGTTCTCCATTTCCAGCCCAACCTGATATATAGTCATTTATATCATAACCAGTTATCCAACCTAAAGTTTTGCCGCTTACTGTAGTTACCCTATATTTAATGCCACCTTTATCTACTCTAATAGCAAGTCCAGTTATAGGGCTGTTCTCCCAACCTGCATAATCTTCTAGATTTTTAACTTCTGGAAGCCAATTATGTTTTTGAGTTTTAACTCTATAATAAACATTAACTTCGTTTGAAGTAGGTTTATCTTCTAATTTAGCCTTTATCATATTTAAGAACCTATTCCAGCCCATATCTAATGTTCTATGAGGGCAATATTTATTAGTGTAATCCTGGTGTTTTGTTACTTTATCAATTCCCCAATCATATCTTTTTAATATGTCAACGATTAAATCTACTGCATTTTGTTCTGCTTTGATAAATCTATCTCCGCCAGATTTTGAATAACATATTTCTATTGCTATACCCTCTCTATTTCCTTTTCCATTTCCATCCGAAGCGTGCCAGCCATTCCTATTTTCTTCAATTCCTTGTACTATTTCTTTGTCATCAACAGCATAATGAAAAGATGTTTCATAGTCATTATTTGTCATATATGCTATTTCATTTCTTGCACTTGCATCATTAGCAGTATTATGAACTACTATTCTAGTTGGTGTCATTTCATAAGGACACTTTATACCCCATTTGCTTTCTGGTACTATTTTTTTTATTATATTTACCATATTATCTACTCTCCTTTTATTAATTTCTCTAAATTATGGAATATGTCATATGTTCCGCCTGCAATTATTCCACTTAAAGCAATAGCAACTTTGAAATCTTTAGTTACTATCCACTCGATAATAGCAACTATCAATCCAACTGCAATATTCTGCATTGGTATTAATTTATTATTTAATTTAGTGTGTTTCTTTGATATCACACCTAATATCCAAGTTACTATGATAGTTACTAAACTTATTAATGTACTTAATTCCATTCTTAACACCTCTCTTTCAATTCTCTAATTTCTTCATTTATATACTTAACATCATATTCTAAGCGATATGTTCTTTCTATTACAGTATTATGTTTCTCAACCTTTTTTTCTAATTGAGTAATTCTATACTTGATTAAATTCATACCAGCAAAAGAACCTATACAAGTACCCAGAAACGATATTAGTGCTACTATTATAGTGTCGTTCATATTTTCCTCCTTTTTAATCTGTTGTTTTTGTATATTTTAAGCAAACATAACAAATTCTTGCTCCAAGTGTACTTGGAGACCTAAATCTAATTTCTCCGCTATTTTTGTTAGCCCAAGTTCTACACCAATCCGAAGCCGAATAGTACCAATTGGTTGGTAATGTCTCTGAGTCGCTCATTATATATGAAGCACTTTCATCTATCCAAATGTTCTCAACATTTTCAATGTTGTAATTGATAAATTTATCACTATTATTATCAACTTCAAAAGTTACAATCTTCGAATAAATGGGTTTCTCATCTATCCACTTGCCTATAACTTTTTCACTAGTAGAGTAATTAAACTTATTATTTACTTCATTTATTGCATTTACTAAATTGCTTTTATTAGTAGTATTCAAACTTGATAATGTTCCTATGTTCGTTGCATTATTTGCTATATCATTTGTATTTGTTGTTGTATTATCATCATTTGTATTAACTACATTTTTTATTTCATTTAAATCACTAGCATTACATTTATTTGTATCTGCTATATCAGAATTAACATTTAATGCTACCTTATTTTCATATGTTATTTTTGCCATATTTTTCATTATTTAATTTCTCACTTATGATATCATTTCCATTTGCCTATAGCAAAACAAGATACTTGTACATTTCTAGTTGCTTGGTCTGGTCTAACTACCCAAAATGAGCCAAATGAAGTTAAACTAAAACTCTGGTTTCTTTCTATTAGATATGCACCCAAAGGCATTATAAATATACTAGGAAAATTTCCGACAAAAGGTTGAGGGAAATCACCAATTTCTAACTTAGCACTTTCATACATACTTCCCCATACACTACCTATATAGATATCACCGAAACTTTTATTTTTATAACATATCATAGTTCCATCACTATATTTTACCCAACTTCCATTCTCATCACTTCCACTTTCTATTATAGTTCCTAATATCATATTTACTTCATTTATAGCATTTACTATACTACTTTTATCGATAGTATTTAAACTAGATAATGTTCCTATATTTAAACTATTTGTATCTATTTCTTGTTTTTGTCCATTTACTACTTGTTTTATTTGGTTCATATCACCAGCAGTTACCTTATTTATGTCGGCAATTTCTGCATTTTCATTTAATGCTACTTTATCTTCATATGTTATCATAAGTTACCTCCCTGTGAGGTATTAATTAAATAATAACCCCCCCCCTTCATCATTAACTTATAGTTTATTTTTTTCATTTTATCTTCCTCCTTTATACTATCTCAACCATTTGAGTGATATTATAGAATTTACCTACTTCAAATGTTGAAGTTATAGTCTGATAAATTGTTGTTTCATCGTTGCTTATTATTTGAATATTTGTTATATCCTTTGATACATAAATATCAAAGTCATACATATAACTTGTATCGTTAATTTTGTCAACTTGATTTTCTTTTAATTGAATTATATAATTAGTATTATCAGCAAAATTAATTTTTACTTTTAATGCTTTAGTGTTATCATAATCGGTTGTTTCTGATATACTATTATTTAATCTGCTTGCTCCTATCGGGTTAAGCATAGGGTTAGTCATCTCATTATCATTCTTTATTTGCACAGTATTTATGAAGTTTATATTTAATGTTTCGTATATATTTTTTGTTATTGTCTGATTATTGCTTATTAGTATTGAATTAGTTTCACTCAATAAGTTTTCTTTTGCTATAATTTTATCATTTAAATAGTTATTTGGTACTTCTATAGTACTTTGTGTGGTTCTTCCTGTTATTGTCTTATTATATAAGTTTCTTGCAAATATAGGTTCGTTTTGGCTATCATATAAGATGCCCTGATTAGGAACCATACTATTTATATCTGAATATTCTAAACCATTATAATTATTTAAATTGTATATTTGTAAACTAGATACAGAAGTATCTTTCGACTGAAAGATATATTTATACAGATTAAATGTCTTTACTATAATCAATGAATTGATAGCATAAATTAAATTAGATGTAGAAAAGTAAACTTCATTTAAATAAACTTTTTTATCAACTATTCTTCCATATTGAACTTTATAATTACTGATATTTGCTACATAAATACTTGCATTATAATATAATTCACCATCATTTATGATTAAATTAGAATAAGTTGCTTCATTTCTGTCATATTCTTTATAATCTTCATCTTGTGAATAAATATTTTCATAAATATTTCCATTTAATTTATAGATAACATAAACTCTTTTATTCTCAGTTTCACTAATTTCGAAACCGCAATAATAAATATTGTTGCTATCTAATATCTTCATATTAGCACTTGGTATGAAACCTTCATTTGTTATAAATGGTACATTTATATTTGTTGAAGAAATAGTATCAGCACTTCTAGTTAATATGTAAGTTTCATTATAATTAGAATAATCCAATCCTGTCATCTTGAAATATAAATAATCTTCGTTATCCCAACTATTCCATAAGTCTTTAATATTAATATTTATGGTGGCATTAAAGTGAGTTAATTGAGGCTCTCCTGTTCCTTGGTCGACTAGTTCTAATACTGTATTGACTGGCTCATCACCATTATAATTATAGCCACCACAACAAAACGAGTTTTTTGTTGGATGTTTCTTTATTATTTGATAGAAGTAATTATCACCTGCAACACTTCTATTTGCTATTTGATATGTCTTTTTTATTTTAGCAATATAATTTTCACTAGTTGGAGATTTTATTGCTATATTATTTAATGTTACTATTCTCAGTATATTAGAATTATCATATCTTCTTTCTATAAGATAAATACTTCCATCTTCTGCTATTCCTAAATCATCAATTCGACCTATCACTACTCCACTTGAATAAGTATCTATAATTTGAATTAAATTACTATTATCATCAACTAATGCTAACCAACCATACATATTAGGATGTCTATTATTCTGTGAATATCCATAAAAGATGGTTAAATTACTTTTATATGCTTGTTCATATCCTACTGCACGAATAATAGTTTCACCTATAGTTGAAAAATATTCTCCTACTACATTTGCTATATTCGTATATAAGTCGTTTACTTCGACTTTAGTATTTGTGAATTGAGGAATGTTGGAGCCTGTTTGTTTTTCTGTTTTTCCACATAAATATGCTAATATGTTCTTTTTATAATCATCTGTCATATTTACCTCCTAACTTATAAATGGTGCATTTAATGTACAATTTAAGATATTATCTCCAATAACTGTGATTTCACTAACAGTTAAATTATTATATATGATATTTGCTGAATTCTCTATATCAACATTTCTTGTTATACTTTCTCCCTCTTGAATATTTCCACTTGCTTTATTTCTTTGATTATCAAACCAATTTATTGCTCTTTCACTATTAAACGAACTTGATAATTCGTAAGTATAGAATATCTTTTCTTGGTCTGTTGTATTTATTACCTTTATTTCTTTTCTTTTTACCATATAGTCTTGTGTTAAGTCTTCTATTGGTGCTTCAAAGTGTACTATTTGGCCTATGTTATATATGTCTTTATCATCAGTTACTACTTTTAAATTAACTTCTGCACTACCTTTGTATTTAATATATGATTGCCCTACTTTATCAAGTTCTGCACTTGAAAGAACATCGTTTCTATTCTCATATCTTGCTATAACGCCTTTTCTTCCTATTTGATTTGCTACTCTGTCTACTTCATCATTATTATACACTATTTGTCTACCTTTTACAAGAGGTTGATATACTACTTGTATTTGAGTACCAGCCGAATAACTCGCTTCACTTTCTATTTGATTTTTTCCTGGTGTATAATAGAAATCTGCATCTATTCCTATTTCTTTATCTGATTTGGTAGCAAAAGTCTTAGATACACCATTAACACTTATACTTCTTACATTACCTATATTAGAAGTAGTCAAGAAATTAGTATCATATCCATTTGCTATTAATGTTTCGGTATAATCTATGCTAGCATAAACTTCATCAGATTGCATAATTTGTTTATTTCTATAATCTCTGCTTCCATAATTGAAAGATATGTCATTTATATTATTTTCTTCAAACCAAGTAACATTATATTCAATATTCTTTCCTCTTGTCATTAATGTAGGGTCATAGAAGTCAATAGCAACCTTATCTTCATCGACAAGCCTTGTAAACCATTTAGAGCCTGTTATATCTGCTAAATATTGAAAGACATCATAAGCAGTCTTATTCTGTGTCGAATAAGCGCCAATTATATCTTCAGCACCAAATATATTAATGTTGCCTAATATAAAACCATAGTCTTTAATGGCATCTATTACCATCTCTATTGCTTCGGATATAGTCTTATTACTTATAACAAAGTCCAAAGTCTCGCCCTCACTAAGTAAAGTCTTGAAATCTAATATTTGTAAACTACAAAAGTGAGGATATCTAGGGTTAAGACTTATGTTCCCTGAGTTTTTTACTATTCCACAAAAGACAAGTACATCATCTTTATATATCTTACATTTAGAATAATCTTTAGGATAATAAAATCTTGAAACATAATTTTTATCGTTTTCCCAACTTTTTGGATAGCAATTATTAAGAATGGTAGAGGAAGTAGTAAGCATTTCCTCTGTTATTGTAAACTCTTTGTTGCAAACTACTTCTTCATTGTTTATTAACATTTTTAATCTACTCATATTATGCTCCTCCCATTCCATAATTATAGTCATTTTTAGAACCACCACTGAATGTTTTAATGTTATTAACCATTTGTCCTAATGGGTCTTGTTCCATATTATTATTTACTACTACATTAACCTGTGGACTTAAATTAGTACTTGAACTTCCATATAGGCTAGGAGATAAATCAAACATACCATCATAAGCAGTTTGAAGTTCTCCACTCATACTTTCAATACCATTTATAAGGCCTTTATCCATATAACCACCAATTTCAAACATTACTTTTGATGGGCTGTGTATTCCTAGAACATCTTTAATACCATCAGTTATACCTTTACCAAATTCTTTTATCTTTTTTAATACCCAATCCTTAGCATTTTTAATACCATTCCAAAGTCCTTCAACTAAATTTTTACCAATTTCTTTTAAATTTTCAGGCAGTTTTTTGAACCAATCTACTATCGAATTGAATATTTCTTTAGCACCTTCCCATGCTTTATCTTTTGCCTCAATAAGCCAATTTCCTATCTTAACTGTAGTTTCTTTTAACCATGCCCATATTTTTCCAGGCAATTCAGCAAACCAATTAACGATATTATTTATTATCTGCGGTAAATCGGTAGTTATCCAATTCCATATAGAAGTTCCTAAATCTATAACCTTTTGCCATACTTGTTGCAACCATTCCCATATCTTGCCTGGTAATGAAGCAACCCAATTAATCGCAGCAACTATCATTTGAGGTAAATCTTCAGTTATGAATTTCCATGCATTTTGAAAGAACAATATGATATGCCCTATAATTTGTCCTAATAGATAACCAATTTTATATGGTAAATCTTGAAGCCACCCTATAATACTCTGAACAAAACTAGGAATTGTTTCTGTAAAGAAATTTTTAATTCCATTCCAAGCATTAACAAAGAAATCTTTTATCGCTTTAACGAAATTATTAATAAAATTTCTAAAGCCCTCACAATTATCATATAGCAATTTAAATGCTCCGACAAATGGATTAACTAGTATTAAAAGTAATGATTTCCAATTCTTTTTAATGAAACCTACTACCGAATTAACTATATTTTTTAACCCATTCCATAGTCCTATCCAGAAATTTCTAAATTTTTCTGATTTTTTCCATAAAAGAGTAAATCCAGCGACAAGAGCCACAATACCTGCAATTACTAAACCAACCGGATTTAAATTCATTGCAGCATTTAATAAAAGTTGTGCCACTTGAAGTGCTTTTGTAACTGCAGTAGTTATTTTCATAACAGCATTATAAGTTTTAATTCCAGCAACCAAGGCTAATATTAATGGACTTAAAGTAATGATAATATCTTTGAATTTATTGAAACCATTAATAACTTTCGATAAATCTATATTAGATATAAATGTTGATATCTTTGAAAACGCATCACTAATTTTGGAAGAAACAATTTGAACGATTTCACTGAAATTAGGCAAGCCATTATCCTCTAGCATTTGATTTATTGAATTAATTACATTTGACACTCCTCTTGTTACTGCAGTTTTTAGGTTAGTTATAGATGTTGCGATACCACCTGTTGATGCTCTTGCTTGTTCTTCAAACGAAGAAAAGCCATTTAATCCTTGCTCATTTAATTGCATTATAGTATCTATAAATGTATCAAATGTAGCAGGAGCAGTATCAGTTGTTCTTAATAACTCTCCTAATTCATCAGTAGTCATTCCCATCGCAGTGGCGACTTGTTTTAATTGTGCCGGCATAGCTTGTTGTAGACTTCTCCACTCTACCATATCCATAACGCCTTTAGAGTAAGATTGTGATAATTGCTCTAAAGCACTTGCTTGTGCTTCAGTACCTGCACCGCCTGCTAATATGGCGTTGTTTACTGCTATAAACATCTTTGCCGATTTTTTTACATCGCCATTTTTAGAAGTAAATCTCTGTACTGCACTTGCGGCACTATCCAATGTCGTAGGTAAGCCGGTTAAACTTTTGCTAAGCATTCCTATGGCTTCAGAACTTTCTTCCGCTCCTATACCTAAATTACCCATAACATTAGGAAAATTGTTTAATATATCTACTCTCGATATAGCACCATCTAGGCTATCATTAATAACTCCAATTCCTTTGGCTATAGCCTTTGAGATGAGGCTGCCTTTTACTATATCAGACATTCCCAAAACTTTTTTTTCTACATCTTTTGTGTCAGCAGTGAAATCGAATATTACATTTCCACCTTTCATTGTTCCACCTCCTTTTATATAAAATAAAGGGCTGGGCTTTTAACCCAACCCTTATAGGTTTATCCTTCTACAACTGTGCCTTTTCCAACTATAACAATAGTTAAAGCAAACTCGCCACTATCTTCGGCAGCACCACCTAAATCACTAAAGTTCAAAGTACAAGGTACTTTATACTTAGTATAAGTTAATGCTCCTTCTTCAACACCAGTTAAAAGTTCAAATTGAACTAATTGGTTATTGAATTGTGCTACTGTACCATCTTTGAGTAATGTATGAATATTTCCTAATATTCCTTGAATAGCAGTATTATTCATGTCAATTTTAACAGTAGTTTCAATTGATAATGCTGCACCTGTGATTATGCTTCTTTGAATAGCATCACAGAATACATACCAATCTTGCTGCTCGAAGTCAGTGGTTAAACCAACCTCAGTAGTAGTACACATAGCAGTAAATGCAGGTACTGCACTTGTACCAGTATTTAAACTTAAATTTTTAATGACCTCTCTATTATTTACATAGAATTCCATAAATTTACACTTCCTTTCTATAAATCTTTTTCGTAAATTTTATTAACTATACATTGTAAGGTTGAATTATATCCAACTCTTCTGATATCCATATACTCTATTGCTTGTGGATTAACATATTGACTAAATATAATTTGCCACCTTTCCAATTTATTAGTTTCTTTATTTTCAACTTCTATTCTTTCTGATTTTCCTATTAGATTTCCAAGCAATAAAGATAACTCTTTACATTCTTGAATTGTAAGACCATATATATCAACCATATAGTAATTATATAAAGGTAGTATATCGCCATAAAATACTTGTCTTTGGCCATCTTGTTCTTGTACTACTATTACTCTACTATCGTTATCATTTGTTGAATATTCAGCCTTTATTTTCCATTTATCAGTAGTATAATTACTTACTAAATTTTGAAGATATTTAATTAAGACTAATTGCTTCTTTTTTAATAATTCTTGTGTCATTGAAGTTTATTCCTTTCTACACAACTAGCAGTAATATTTTTTCCCTGCCTTTTCCATATTCTCGCATACCATCTACCAAAAGTTCCTGGTTCAGACCAATTCGTACTATTTGGCATAACCCACACATATTTAGCATATTTGGTGTACGAGCCAATATAATAATGTCCTGCTGTTCCTCTTACTCCTGCAGCCATAGAAGTCTTTCTCATTCTTCCTGTATCTTTAGGAATATATGGTAATGTTCTATCGAGAGTTTGTCTGGCTATGGCATATGTTATCACATTTGGGGCATTCATTATCTTTTGTTTTGCTCCAGGATACCAATTTACTTTAACTTTTCTAGCCATTATTTAACCACTATAATCTTATTCTCTACTCTATTAAATATCCAACTATCTTGAACCTTTAACACTGTATGAACTTTATTATCAGCATACTTGCCTAAGTAGATAATTTGGTCTCCAACTTTTACATCAACAAGTCTTCCAACTTGATAATAGCCAGTAGCCTCAGGTACTGTATAAATACCGAACCTTATAGCACCTTCGCAATCATAGGGGCAACATTTAATTGTGATTTCTTTATAATTAGTATCATCAAACACTTCATCATTTTTATCACGATTAAATTGCCTTAATGTTGCTTTCATACCATTTATTAGAAACATATTATTCGCCTCCAAAAGGTATAGTAAGAGCCATATTACTTGACATAGGAGTACCTCTATATAGATATCCATTATTAGCAAGTATTCTTAGTGCTAGAGTAGAATAATCAGTCTTTAAAGGAGAACTCATAGAGCCTGCCTTTATATCTTTATCAAAATCAACAAAAGGGATATCGTGTTCTAACACGAACCTCATTTGTTCCATAGAAGCATTTTTAATAGGCAAAGGGACACCAATTGCATCCCAACTAGCATCCCTATATCTTAAGCCTATTTGTGAGAAAATCATCTCACTTACTGCTTCTATCTGCCAAGTTGAAATATCAGCATTTGAGTACTCGGGATATTTAATACCGAATTCCTCTTTTGTGAAAAATTGCATTTTCCCACCTCATTTCTATTTAGGCAATTACTATATCGCCACTATAAGCATTAGAGTAGTTACCATATTTATCAATACCATATACAGAAACATGATAATCTCCTGCTTCAGTAGGTGTACCTGTGATAGCACCAGTTGTAGGGTTAAGTGTTAATCCTGCTGGTAAACCACCTGCTTCAAACTTATCAACATCAGTACCACTGAATGGAGTTGTTTGAGTATATTCTTGTGCATGAGTTCCCTCATCAAATGAACCTGCAGATACGATAGGTAGACTTTCAACTAATTTAATTACTGCTTCTGGTCTAACTACTTTAGCACCGAACATTACATTACCTTCAACAACGAAGTATCCAGGGTATCCTGGGAAGTTACCATTGTATTGAGCAAATGAACTCCAGAATGTATCACCAACTGTACCAACTTCATTAGCAAAGTATCCAACTACATTTGTATCTTTACCATCTTTATCTTTTTCAATTACATTACTATTGATTTGGAATACACTAACACCATAAGCACTAGCAACTTGTCCCATATCAACACCCTCAACACCTGCTCTTGTTTCATATTTAAGAATAGATGTTAAACTTGATATAAAGTAAGCATATGCATTTGAACTTAGTCCTAATAGGTATCCATCATATATATTTCTATCGAATAATTTAGATTTTAAATCGTTAATTAATTCAATAGTTTCTGTTCCATTAGATGGAGCCCATTTAGTACATTGACCATCTGTATAAGCCATTGAACCATCTTGAGGTCCAGTAATATCAGCATTTAATTTATTAAAGCCATATACATCGATTTGTCTAGAGATTTGAGCCTCTTTTAATTCGATTTGTCCCTCAATTGCTCTTTCGATACCACTACCCATTACTATAGGGCTTACTCTAAATGAATAGTCCATAGGTAATTCAGTTAAGTCAACTTTTACTGAATTGTAAGTAGCAAGTTCGTTCGTAATTCCTCCTTGTGCAATTTCTACATTATTTCTTACATTTAATGTAGTGTCTAATTGCTTAACAATCTCAATAATTGGAGTGCCAGTTCTTCCGACTTCAAACCATCTTCTATCTAGCATTTTATAGAATTGAGAATTGTAAAGTAAATTAGCATAAGTTCTTTTCATTAGACCTTGTAAGTCTAAGTTTACTCCTGTAAAATTCATAATTTCTTCCTCCTTTTCTTTCCTCTATATTTAACTAAAATTATTTAGTTACAGGTATCATTAAATCTTTAATGCTAGTACCTCTTGTTATTTTTATATCTTTGCCAGTATTAGCATTGTTTCCATTTACTCCACCCTCATTAGGTGCTTGTGTAAATGGTATACTAGGTTTCTTTTCTGCTTCTGGGAAGTATGTATTTTTAAATCTAGTTACTATTCCCTCAATAGCCTTGTCATCATCTTTTTCATCAGCATAAAGACTATTTCTTAACTTAACTACTTCATCAAAGTTTTCTTCTTTAAATCCTTTTTTAACAAGTTTATTTTCTAGACTTAATCTAGTCATTTTATCATTTGTTTCACTTAAAGTTTTAACAGTATTGTTGTAGTTAGTTTCTAGACTTGTATAGTCTCCTTGAAGTTTAGTATAATCTTCTTCTTTTACATATCCTGAATAATCAGGCTTTTTGATTTCACTATTCTTTGTATATCCTTGTGTGAAATCTTTTTCCATTGCAGAAACATCTAGGTCATCATTACTTATAGTAATCTCTTTGTTTTTTAGATATTTAGTAATATCAAAATTCATATTTATCATTCTCCTTTTTTTAGAAGTGATAAAAGTGTGTCGCGACTGCTAACCTTTTATAGACTTGGTAGCAATTGGTCTATTTATTTAATTCTTTTATAGTAGCATTTATCTTTTTTATTTTAGCATTTGTTTTATCAACCTCACTTCCATTTCCTAAATTTTCATATATCTTTTTATCATTTTTTAATTTAGTTCTTTTTAGTTGTAGGGCTTGTATCTTTTGCTTTTTTTCATAATCTTCTTGCCACTTATCAGAATTATAATCATTCTCTTGTATTTGGTCTTTATCCCAATATATAGTCCATTGGTGTCTACAATTAGGATGACCTACACCACCAGCAATTGCTTCTTCTTGTGGATAATATCTAATTCCATCAGAAGTATATCCACTTCCTCCATTTTTGTCATATACCTTTCCTTGATAAGGCATACATAAAGGGCAAGCAAATGTATGGGCTGGTAAATATAAAAGTTCTTTGTCTAATAAATTAGCATCGTACATTGTTCTATTCCAACCTGCATGATTAAGGTTAGTATTATATAACATTGAATTATAATCGGCTATGTTATGCCAACTTCTTACGCTTCCATCTTTATTATGGTATGGTATAGTGGCTTGAACTTCATCGTATTTAGTTACTAGTTTAGATAAATAACTTTCTCTGTCTATATAACTTTTATTTGCAGTCTTTCTTCTGCCTTTATAATATTCATCAATATTATATTTATATTTCTTCTCTACATTTTGGAATATTTTTTCACTTGCTAATTCATATATCTGTTTATACTCAGCATCGGGATTTAGTATCTTATTTCCCTCTAAATCTCTAGCCATTATCATATCTTCAAGTTCTTTTATTCTCTCAGCCATATATTTATGGTCTACCTTTTCCCATATCTTTGTTGTTTCTTTTTTGAACTCTGCTAGTGTTTTATTTTTGTATAGGTAGTCGAAGAATACTCGTTTAGTTTCGTACATTAGTTTATAATATTCATTTTTTGAATAGTAAGCACTATCTTCTATAAATAAACTAAATGGGTCTTTCATTATACTTCTCCAAACTTAACTTGTATTTCTTCTTCTTCCTCTTTATTAGCATTAATTAATTCTTCTATTAATTTACTATTCTTACCTACATAATCATCATCAATTAATTTATTAAGAATAGGTGTTATTATTTTAGCCTTTACACTATATGGAACACTTCCGATACTTTGTATTCTTCCTAATACTTGAAGTTTCTTCATATCATTGAATTTCTCGTTTACTCCATAGTCCCAATTTAACTCAGTAGGTATTAAATTAACTTGTATATTGTTCGCTTGTTGAGCCTTAACAACATTTTCAAGTAAATGATTTATTTGAGGTTCTATTTGAGTTTTTATTGCCTCAATAGTCATATCGGAATTATTCTTACTTAAATCTATACTATCGACATTTTGGTAAGCATCTTTTTCATAACCAAATGTTGCAGGACTTAGTCCAGCCATTTGTATTACTTGATAATCACAGAACTTAAACGAACTTATATATTCATTAAATCTAATATTACCTTGTAAAAATTCAAATAATTGGTGGTCTTTATCTCCTGGTAATAAAGTAAAATAATCTGCCAACTTTCCTACTGATAATGTATCTACTTTGTAATGATTACTTGCAGGTTGCCAATTAGTTACTATGTCTCCGCTTTGATAGTGTTGACTTGTTACTATCTTAGTCTTAGTCTTTTCTATTTCATCAACAAAGGTATTGAATATTTCCATTTCTTCATTTAGGAACTTTTTACTATCTTTAAAGAAATTTTGACCTATATCTATGTTGATTAGGTTTTCATAAGGTAATATGTACTTAGCAATGTATTCATTACCAGTTCTTAAATTAAATGTACCCAACTCAACAGGTATTAATTTACCACCTTTATCTTCTTTATACACTTCCATAGTCATATAAGTAATACCATTCTCTAACTTAATATTTCTATGAAGTTCGTATATATCTTCTTTAGTGACAAACTCTTGTATGATAGTACCGCTTATTACTTTATCATACTTTTGTACTAAATCGTGTATGTCTGATTTCTTGATACACTCTAGATATATTTTATTATCAAACTTATTTATTAATATGAAACTTTCTTCTTCATATACTGCTAATTCTAGGCTCTCTTTAAGTGTAGGCATTAACCAGTTTATTGATAACCCCTCTGTCTGTGTTACTAAGTCTGAGCCAAATATTTGATTAACTATATATGTAGCAACCTTTTTACCACTAGGAGCAATTATATAGTCATTTTTCTTGTAAATATTAGGCTTTCCATTAGTTATACCAGGTTGAGTTACTGTTGCCTCTACTCTTATATATGGAGCCTCTAAATAGTTGTATGCTGATTTTAATCTTACTTGATTATTCATTTAATATCAACTCCTTCATATATTAGAGTTTCAATATGAGCCTCTCTTTTCTTTTCATCAGTCAATTTATATTTATAACTTTGAACCACAATTTGTACTTTTCTATTAGTTCCTAGTAAATGTTTCATGCCTCTTACTTTTACTACATAGAACTTACCCATAGGAGCGAAGTCTTTGTCTATTTTTCTTTTATCTATGCATTGACCATTTAAATATAAATACAAAGTCCATTTCTTATTATTTATTAGATATTTTTTCAATTTTTGTGATTTTTCCGCAATTTTATCAAAAATATTCAATGAAATGTCGCTTATTTTTTTTATTAGAGTTCTCATTTCTAACTCCTTTCTATGTGTATAAATAATAAAAAACATATAGTTATCTCTTTAACTATATGCTTCTTATGTTTACGACACACTTTTTCGCACTTTTCTATCTCTTAAATTATAGCATAATTATTTATTATTGTCAACATCTCTTTTATAACTTCTTATATGTATGTAATGAGTAGGGTAGATTTCATATACTTCTATCATCTTACACTTGGGGCATGGGTATTCTATTACTAAAGGAGTTTCCACTTCTATTCCCATTTTCTTTAGGTTTTTACTATATTCTTCAATTTCTATTTTAAATAAATATCTTTTTGTAGATTTGCAACGAATTTCGATTTTAATCAACCCCTTTGTATTTCCATATATAATTATATGCTTTATGGTATGTTCCTCTACACGCAGAACTTATATTTTGATTTTTAAATCCTAAATTTCTTTGTATTTCCATTGTACTTTTCCATTTTTTTATTAATTTCCCTTTTAAATCATATTGCCACACTTCTTTATTCAAACAATTATTTCTATTACCATAATTAATGTTATAAGAACGAGTACACCATTCTAAATTACTAACTTTATTATTTTGCTTGTTTTCATCAATATGATTTATCTGAGGATATTCATTAGGATTTAGAATAAATGTTTCCGCAACTAATCTATGAACTAAATATCGTTTATTTTTATTGTTCTTACACAAATTAACTCTTTCATAGCCATTATAAGTATAACTGACTTTTAATATTCTTTCTTCTTTTGCTTGTGTTCCTTTTCTTGGTAAACTTTTTACTTTCCCATAATTGCTGACTTGATATAATCCTTCATAATTTTTGATATCTTTCCAAATTTCTTGCATTTCCATATATTCAACTCCTTTTATACTACTGGTGCTCTATCAGTTTCTTTAAACTCTATTATGATATATCTACAATTATGAACTACAATTCCATTAGCAACAAAATTATGTACTTCTTCCACTTCCATATTATAAACATCTTCTTTATTTGGAAGTTTTTTTATTTCTACAGGGGTAGCAATTATAACATTGCTCTCTTTTTGAATATTTGTTAACTTCAAATTTTTCTCCACATTTGATACATTCTTTTTCAATATTATCTACTCCTATTTTTCTTCTATAAGCACTTTTACATTTATTAGAACAAAATTTATTTCTACCATTACAAATTGAATAATAATCTTTCCCACAATTTTCACAAGTAATTTTTTGCGGTTTCATTTTTCCTAGAGAAATTTTATATTGTTCTTTATGGAATTTTTCTGCTTTTTTTGATTTATGCCATTCTATTGCTTTTGGTCTTGCCTTTTCATTAAAGTTCTTTATTTTTTTTGCTTTTTGTTCTTCGGTTAATTCTTTTGAATGTAATATGCTATGTTCTCTTTTTAATATCATTTTAAGGTTGCTTATTTCATTGTTATCTTTATTGTGGTCTATATGGTGTATATCATAACCTTTTGGTATTTCTCCATTATGCTTTTCCCATATATAAATGTGCAAATATTTTCTTCTATTGCCAATATTGGTAGAAGATAAATAATAATTATCTCTTGTATTTTTCTTAAATTTATAACCATCAACATAAGCATAACCATTTTCATATTTTATCATATAACCATCTCCTAGTTAATTATACAATAAATATCTAATCGTGTCAATTGCAAATGATTTTATCTTTTTTAGTTAATTCTCCTAATTTCTTATAGCCTTTTGTAGTTAATATAAGATGGTCGTATGTACCTTTTAATTCATAACCATTTGATAATTTTAATTTATATATGTCTTGTTTTCTTTTTGTAAGCCTTACATCTTTAAAATTTTTATATATAAATCTATTACCATCAAAGCATTTAACATTTCCACTTTTTCCAACTAAATCAATTATTTTGAAATTACCTCTATCTGTTGCAATAATAGTATCTCCTGTTAAGCAAGCATCTATATGGTCATCAAACTCTTTTACATAGGCTTCTTTTCCACTTTTTGAACTTGCCTTTAAATCATATCTATAACTCTCTAATTCAAGCATTCCATCATCTTTACCACTATAAATTAACTCACCACTATCAGTTATATGCTTAATTGCTTTTTGTTTGTATATAAGCAGATATCCCTTATAGAACAAAGATTGCATATATTGAACTCCCTCAACTACATCATCCATACTTTTATTGATTAATGTATGTGATATATTATCAGCAATTAACCTATTATGGAAATGAGCGGCTGCACTATCTAATACCATTGTAGTTATAGGCACTTGTCCATATTCACTTTTTAGATACAATAAGAATAATCTTAATTGTTTGCTGAAATATTCGGTTGTAGGGTTATCTTGTTCTTCTTTAGCATTATGGTAATAATATTCTAACCTTATTAACACCCATTTCTTATTTACTTTATCATAAGCAAGAGCAATAGGCACAAAGGCTGTTGCGTGAACTGAACCATAGTCTATTCCTATTCCTATTTCTCTAAAAGCATAATTATCTAAATTGTCTATAGTATTTATAGTATTGAATACCCTACCAGTCGCAAGTATCCATCTATTAAATATTTTTTGTTCTCTTAGATTTCCAGGTGGAAACATTTCTAATACCTTTCGCATTGCTTCTTCTGTTTTTATCTTAGGATTATCATAAGGAAAAAAGGAATAATGCTTAGCATAAGGTTTCTTATCTATGTAATCAATCTTATATGGATGATTTTCCCCACCCTCGACATTGAATGAATGTATAGTCTTTAAATAAGGATGGTCTGCATAAGATACTTGTCTACCAGGAAATTCATTAAATGGTTCTCTTAAATTATCTTGTGAGTATATTCTAGCACTTTCATCTATCCATTCAAATATCAAAGGTTTACCTAATATCTTATTAAATGCAAGTACATTATTAAAACCAAAGAAATAGTATCTAATATTATATATTTCTAGATACTTTTCATCAGTCTGCCACCTTAATATGTAATCTTTGCCTTTTTCTAACTTCATATCATCTAAAAACTTCTTTAAAGGCTCTAATATGTTTCCTTTTAATGTTTCCAAACTCCAACCAGTTATAGAACCAAAATAGGTTTCTTTTGGGTTATAATTATATAAGGCTTGTGCATATAAGATACACCCTAAGCATATATCATAAGTCTTACCACTTTGAGTGCTTCCTAATACATATATCTCATTTAGATTAGGACTAATTATATCATTTAGTAGTTGACTTTGCTTTTTTGATAGTGTTAGATTTAGACTTGTTTCCATTTTCCAACTCCCTATCTATTTCCTCAATTCTTTGAGTAGTCTTTCCTTGACACTCATTGCTTTCTATATCTTTAATGATTAATTCTTTCTTTTCTAGTTTTAGTTTCTCTTCATTAGATACTATCAAACCATTGCTATCTTTGATTAAGTATCTATCTTCTCTTAACTTAATAAACTCCATATTTACCTCCTATTTAAGTCTAAATACTTGTCCATTATCAGAATACATACCATAGCCATTGCCTAAGTTTTTATATACTCTTCCATTATTTAACTTGATTTTACTTTCTACTGTTTTTGGAGTAGTAGAACCAACTTTAACGAACTTTGTAGGTACTTCTACTTTTTCTTTTTGTACTTCTGGATTAACTGGCTTGTTATCTAAACTGATAACATCAACCTTTTTCTTTCCATCGTTACTTTTTTTTGCCATTTCTGACACCTCCTTTTTCTTTCCAGTGTTATTAAACACTACACTAATAATATGTCTAGTTTTCTAAAGTAGTTAGCCTGTTAGAAATATAGTGCCACATTGGCGAACCTAACCTACACTTACATATTATCAGTGTACTGCTTAATAGCAGTACTTATAAAGGGGTTTGGTTTAGTAGTGCTTATAATCAATATAAAGGCCAACCAAACCTTGCGTTTTAGTTTTTTCAGTCAGCAACTTCTTCCGAGGCTTTTTAAACCATAAATTAATATGTTAAACTCGATACAGTCTTTTATATATTTTTTATAAGCACCATAGAACAGATAAGGCTTTAACAAACTCGTCAGTTCGTCTATTTCCATAGAAGTACTCCAGCATCAGCGATACTTTCTATAACCATTTGCTCCATTATTTCTATCTGCTCTATGCTACCTATAAAATAGATAGCACTTTAATAAAATTAGGATATGATAGTACTTATAAATGTTTACTGACACCCTAAACTATAGTCAGGCATCGGTTCTTTAAGTCTTTTATACTTATAAGTACTATACTGATGATATAACTAGTCGTTTATAAGCGATTAAGTCCTCCTAATTAAATTAGCGGGCATATATCATCAGTATACTACCTATAAGAGTAGTATTCACAAAATTTGTATTACTTGCCCTACCTCTCGCATTAATACTTGATATACTCATTCGCGGTTTGTATATCTCCCAACCTTTTATAATTCATCTATTGTTAAATTATATTTATATTCAAATAATTTTTTCTTTAATTTATAAACTTCTGTTCTAACTCCTTTGGTATCTTCTACTACCCATTTATTATCAATATAATCGTAATAGTAAAAGTTTGCTATGTAGTAAATAGGTCTTATCTTTTTACCTTTAGCATTTGTGTATCCCTCTTGAAGTAAGAATTTTTTTTGCAGTTCTAGATTACAGATATAATCAGTACTCTCTAATAATTCAAGGTCTTTATATCTCTGCATTTCTTTTTTACTATCAAACTTTATTCCATTATAGATAACTTTAGTGTTATGGTATTTATTCTTTATTATCATATAATACACTCTCCAAATTACTATTATCTACTATTTCTAATTTTATTGTTGGAACTGATACCTCAGTTTTTTCTGGCTCTAATTCTCCTATCGTTTCAAGGATAGTTTTATAATTGGAAGCATTACCTGCCATTGCCCCATGAAGCAACCCCTTATTAACTAAGTCTTGATAAGTTTCTCCGGTTGGCTTCCCATTAGCATCTTTTACCTCTGTTTCTAGAACCTCCATTAAAGCCAATTTAAAGGTTTTTTTAAGTCTTCTTACTTCTCCGCTCCTCTTTCCACCTTTCGAGGCTTCTTCAATTGTTAACTTGTATCCACCTGGTATTAAGTTATCTTCTTTAGCCATAGTATCACCTACTTTATTATATCTTTTAATCTTTCATAATTATACCTATTTTTCTCTAGTGATGCCTTTTATTGCCCACATACAGGCTTCTTCTATTTTTGTCATTGCTAAACTTTTTTCTCTGCTATCTTTCAAATTTTCAAGTATATAAGTTGCAATGTCGGTAAAAGCATTTCTCGTGTTGTTGATTTTTTCTTGAGTTTCTTCCTTATAAATGGCATTCATTAGTTCATTTGCTTTTTCTCTCATTATTTTACCTCTGCCATTTCTAAATATTTATTATTGATTTCTTCTACATAAGATAAGGCTTTTTCTTTTCTATTATATGCTTTTGTTAAACCTAAACCATTTTTAACTACCCATACTTGTGATACTTCTACTTCAGCATCTATGATAGTGCCTTTATCTTTTTCATTTTTAGTTTTAGTATATTTATCTACTGCTTTTGTTACTTTAATTTTATTATAAACAACATTTTTATCAATTATCTTTTCAAACAATGCTTTTTTATAACTAATATCATCTAGTTCCATATACTCTACATTGCATAATAATTGGCCTGTAGGTATTAGCATATAATTCCCTTTATTATCTTCATACTTTGCTATTCCTTTTGTTATTTTTGTGATGTTTTCATTAAATTTAATTAAATCTCTTTCCATTATTTCCTCCTAATTGTTTAGTTTCTTTTAATCTACCTTTTAAATTGTCAAATATTTCCTTTGTAGGTATAAATATTTGAGGTATTTGATTAATTCTTTTTAATTCTCTCCAATATTTTCGCTCTTCTTTATCTTTTATACTTGCTACATTTATTGTTCTTGATTTTATAATATCATATAAAGGCTCGCCTTTAGGTATACTTTCTAATTTCTTTTTAAATTCAAATAAACCTAATTGCATAAATTCTTCATACGAAATATTTTCATATCTACTGCAATAAAAGGCATATGCTTGGTCTAAATCTTCTTGGTAAGCAAAGCAAAATATTGTTTTGTTTGTGTTCTTATTATTATAATTATTCTTTATTTTCTCCACTGGGAGAATTATCTTCTTCACCTTTGATTATAGTAGCGAATTTTTGAGTAAACATTTCTACTTGCTTAATATCTTGGCTTTCTGCTTTTTCAAAGTTAAGCCCCATATCTTCAAATAGTTCTTTTATGTTTATTTTAAAGCATTTTTCAATTATATCATTTGTTACCATAATGCTTTCTTCCTCAATAAAACCTTTTTCAAATTCTTGATAATTTGTTTCATCATAGGTAGTATGGCCTTTCCCATCTTCTCTTTTTATGATTAAATCATCTTTAGTTAAGCCCATCGAACTTAATTGTTGAAACATTTTAATTCTTGCTTTGGCAGTTATTCCTTGTAAATTTTTTGCCATTTCATTTGTTCTTTTGAATTCTATAGATACTTCTTTTTTATCTTTATTGGTATAAACCAATTTATAAGTATCTAAATCAATTTTAATAAATTCATATTTCATTTTTATCCTCCAATTCTAAAAAAGTTAGAAATTATCAAACTCACTAAAGGCAAACCCATAATTTCATAAAAGAATATTTTATTGGAGAACAAACATTTTATATCTCTGAAAGGAATGAATAATGTCTATAAGAAAATAATATTTTTAGTTTTTGCTTGTTCTCCTACTTTTCCACTTCCTATTATAGCATAATTATTTCTTTATTGCAACTAAATTATTACATCTTATACAATATACTTCATTTTTACTGTTAGTCATAAATAAACTTTTTTTATGACACTTAGGGCATATTTCTTTTGGTTTTCTATTGTATGTATTGCGTATTTCTTTTAATTTATCTTTTTCTTTTTCTCTTAATATTTTTCTTTCACTATTTTGGCTCATTTTTATTACCTCCATTATATGTTTCTTTACATTCTTTTATAAACTTTTTTATTATTCTACTTACATGACCTTGTGTTATATTTGTATTTTCTGCTATCTGATTTTGAGTTAATTCTTTATAGCCTAATAGACCATAAGTAGAACATATTATTAATTTATCTCTTTCATTTAATTCTAATATTTTTTTATAAATTAATTCTATTTTTTCTTTTTTTATAATATTATCTTCTATATTTTCTTTTGATGGAATAACATCTAATAAATATAATTCCTTGCCATTATTATTTATTTGAGTGTAAATCGATACATCTTGTACTCCACTACCTCTTTTTTGCATAAATTGTTTTCTTCTACAAGCGAGTATTTCATGAGTTATGCAAGAAGTTAAATATGTTGATACTTTATAACCTTTATCTTCACTGAAAGTATTAGCACCTTTAACTAATCCTATCATTCCTATATCATAATATTCATCAATTTGATTATATAAATTATATCTTTTCAATACCATATATATTAAATTTATATTATCTAATATTAATTTTTCTTTCATTAAGATTTTAATTCCTCATCTATATCTCTTATCTGTTTAGCGAAATACTTAGTATAAAAACTATCTCCAAATTGCTTTGCTAATTTATATCTTTCTAGAAAAGACTTTCTTATCTTTAATAGTTCTCTTCTTCTATGCGGTTCCATTATTTTTCCTCTAATTTTTGCATCTTATCTAGAATATCTTGTGAGACTTCAAACTCAACGCTTTCATTATCAAAACAAGTCCATTCGGATTTTATATATTCTTTTAACTTATTCCAATTGTCTTTCGATTGTTTATTTTCATTTTGCAATTCATCAAACTTATTTTTTATTTTTCCCACTTCAATACCTATTTGTAATAATAATTCATCTTTGTCCATTATCTTTTTCTTCCTTTCACTTTTTATATATTCTAATTCTTTTCTTTCATCATCTATTGGTTTAAGCATAAGTTTTTCCTCCTAATTTTCTGGCATTTGATATACAATACTCGTTGTACCTGCTAATTGATTATTATCAGTTGCTTTTAATCCTGCATATAGCATATTTTGTATTTCAGTTAATACTTCTAATGCTCTTTCTTCTGTTTCATATTCCGCCAACTTATGATTATGTCCTGATAGGGTTAATCCTAACTTCTTATGATTTTCATAAAAAGGAACCTCCATTCAGATTTGATTATCCATTATCCATAAAGAATTAACTTTAATTAAATCTTTTTTATCTTGACTTCTTATCCATAATTCCATACTACTTTTCCTCTTTCACCATTTCTTTTAATACCATATCTTGAATTGCGGTGGTTACTTCTTTAGTTTTCTTTTTAAATAGTTCGTTTAATTTATCTTCTACTGTTCTTTGTATGATTCTTTTTATTTCCCAAGTGTTTTCCATTTTTTTGCTAAATTCTATTTTAAAGAAATCTTCAAAACTATCGAAGTGTTTTTTATCTCCCCAACCATCATCAGTGTCTATACTTCCAGATAATACTCTTTTTATCTCATCTTCAATAATCATATTTACTTTTTCTTTTGTTATTTGTTTTAAATTGCTTACCATCAATTCTCTAATCGTATCTCTTGCCATTTCTTCTATTTCACATTCAGATATTTCTTTTTCAATATTCTCTTTAACTAATTTTTCAATTAATTCATTTGTTATATTCATTACTTTTCTCCTTTTAATTTATTAACTACATCTATTAGTTCATCAATTTTAGTTCTTAAATGTTCCATTTCAGCCTTATCACATAGAAATCTGTCACTTTTCAAACAATGTTCTATTTTCTTATTTTTTTCTATTATTTCTAATTCATTATTTAAATCACTAAAATCATATAATGCTGCCCTTAATGAATTATCAACATTATGAATTTTGTCTTTAATATAATATTGTGCTGCTATTGGGGAGTATTCATACATATTACCTCTCCATTTTATTTCTTTTGGTACTTTTTCGCCTTTTGATATTTTTACTAATAAATCTATTACTTTCATTTTTCATCAAATCTCCATTCTACATATTTTTTTAAATATCTTATTTGTATTTTTATTTTATGACTATTAATTTCTAATATAGTCCACTCTATTTGTCCGACATAATGGGTAGTTCCTTTAGTATTAGACATTATGTTATCTATTATTGAGCCAATAGTTGAATAATTTAAACTTGTATTATTTATTATTTTCATACTTATCTCCCTACACTATATCCCATATATTCAAATTGTTCTTCTGTTACAACTGAAACGATATCTTCTTCGCCCCATTCCGAAATGCAACCATATAAATCTAAATATTTTTCATTCGTTTCGGTATCTTCATATATACACACAATTGGTAAGCCATTAACATAGTCCCCTTTTTCCAATATATCTATTATGTTATAACTGGCTTTAACTACATCTTCTATATTTGCAAAAGTTCCGTTGCTTAAAGGAATACATAATAATTTTCCCATATTTGCTGTATCATAATATTTGTATTGAGAAATATAACCTTCTTTAGTTCTCACATACATATTTTCTTTAACTTCTAATTTCATTTATTCCACCTCTTTTAATATTTTTCTGATATCTTCTTTAATTTCACTTAA
>USFF01000010.1 GCA_900553835.1 uncultured Mycoplasmatota bacterium | reverse complement strand
AAGTAATATACATCTTTAGCAGTTCCCCCAGCTATACTTTCTGTTGCTTTATATAAAGTTCCTGTATTAGTATTTGTAAACGTTGTACTAAAGTCTGTTCTTGTACTTATCGTTGGATTATCAGCAAGTAATTGATTATATAGAGGTACAGCTATTTTCTTAAATGTAACAGTACATGTTCTCGAACTTGTTACATTACTTACTGTTACTGTTGAACCACTTAAACTTCCACCTGTACAACTTATAGTTGGATTACTTGACGAATAGCCAGTACTAGGACTTATTCCAGTAAATGAAACACTACTTCCGTGTTCGACTGTTTTTGTTGCAGAACCAGATCCATTAACAACATTTAATTTAACTTCATAGTTATAACGGCTCCATTTTGCTGTTATACTATGATCTCTTTTTGTATAATTAATAGATGTACTATCTACCTTTGTTCCATCTTCTAAATACCATCCAAGCATCATATATCCATCTCTAGAATATGTAGGGAATTCACCATATACATCTTTATATCCTATATTTTTAGAAGAAATATTCTTCGATATATTAATGTTATAAAAAGTATATGTTTTGTTAGTAGCATTAACATCTAATCGTAGCCAATATACACCTGTTACATTTGGAGTAAATTCAAATTTTTTATTATTATATAAATGGTAAAAGGTATTATATTCTCCATTTAACATTAAGAAGGCTTCTACAGTATTTGTGCCTGAATTAGTTCCCCATACGCCATTAGTATCACAATTAAAGATATAAGTGTTATTAGCTTCTAAATAAACTCTTGCATTAATAAAACCATATCCATCATCATTTTTTCCAGTAACAGTAACTACTTCATCCTTAACACTATAAGTTATATACTCTGAGTTAATATTTGATACATCCTTTAAATCATATAATAAATTACCACTATTGAAAGTTAGTGTATAAATGCCTTTTTTAAAATCCATAGTACAATAATCAGGCATATGTATGTTTGATAAACTTACACTATTATCTTCTTTATTATAAGTAGCAATAGTTCCATTCTTACAAGTAATACTATCTATTTCATATCCTTCTATTAAATTATTATAAGAAATATCAGTCTTTTTTCCATTTAATGTATAAGCCTGTATTCCTTCTGGTTTAGAAAGCAATTTTTCTACTTTAGATATTTCTTTATTATTTTCTTTATTATCTTTAAACACAAAAGATAATAATAATAAAGTTATGATTAAAACTAAAGTACTTAATATTATAAATAATTTCCTTTTCATACTAACCTCTTTTCTTTTTTAAACACTAAAAAGAGATAGGATTATCCTATCTCTTTAAAGCACATGAAAAACTAGAGTTATTAGTTGTTAGTAATAACCCCCCCCCCTAGTACTTTATTTTGTACAAATAGGCTGTTGTTTTTCATGTTTATCTCTCCTTTGTTATTTGTAGCTTCCTACAATAAAATAATACCACAAAAAGTATAGTATTACAAGGTTTAATTTTCTGTACTTTTTGTGGTACTTGTTAAAATAATTCTTTTGAATCTAATACTATAGTAACTGGGCCATCATTATATATTTCTACTTTCATATCTGCTCCAAATATACCTGTTTCAGTATGAATATTTAATTCTTTTAATTTATCATTCATATAATCATATAAATCACTTGCTTCATTTGGAGTTAAAGCATTTATAAATGAAGGCCTTCTTCCTTTTTTAGCATCAGCATATAAAGTGAACTGGCTTATATTTAGAATTGAACCATTTATATCTAATAAACTTAAATTCATTTTTTCGTTTTCATCTTCAAAAATTCTTAAGTTTATTATTTTATCTATCATTTTGTCTACTATTTCTTTTGTATCTCCAAAGGTAAAACCAGTTAGTAAAACATAACCTTTACTAATTTCACCATTTATTTTATTATCTATAGTAACTTTACTATATTTACTTCTTTGCACTACTACTTTCATTATCTTTCCACCTTACTTATGAAATTTAAGTTAGATAAGTCTAACATAAATTTATCTAGATTTTCTTTATTTTTTACTTTTAACAATAATTCATATACTTCTTCATTTTTTATAAGTCCTTTATTATTAATTGAAGTTATATTTATATCACTTTTAGTAGCAAGTGAAATTATATCTATTAAATGATCGTTTGATGAGTCTATATATACTTTTATATTTGTTGTATATTTATCAAGTTGATTAGTATTCCATGATACATCTATTATTCTTTCATTACTTTCATCTACCATTTTGCAGTCTTTTCTATGTACACTTACACCATTACCTTTAGTGATATAACCTATTATTTCATCTCCTGGTACAGGAGAGCAACAAGATGCTAGATTAGTTAAAATATCAGCATAGCCTGATACTAATACTTTAGCATCAGAATTACTTTTAATTTCTTTATTATTAAGAAGTTTTTCTATGGAATTATCTTTTTTTGGATATACTATATCCACTAATTTATTAACTATTAAAGCTGGAGAGTACTTAAGAGAAGACACTCCTAAGCACACATCATTATAGTCTTCGCTTTTTAAATCTTTTATAAGTAAGTTAATGTTATCATTAGTAAGAAGTTCATTTATATTATATTTTCTTTTCTTTATTTCTTCTTTTATTAATTCATTACCTACTTCTATACTTTTATCTTTTTCTTTTTTATAGAAGTAACTTCTTATTCTTGATTTAGCACTTTCTGTTTTTACAAATTTAAGCCATCCTTTAGAAGGACTTTTACCAGCTTGTGTTCTTAATTCTACAATATCTCCATCTTGAAGTAAATAGTCTAAACTTACTTGTTTTCCATTTACTAAAGCACCTACTGTAGTGTTTCCTACTTCTGAGTGTATTTTGTATGCAAAGTCTACTGGTGTTGAGTCAAATGGAAGTTCAATTATATCTCCTTTAGGAGTAAAAATGTATATAAATTCTTTAGTCATATTATTTTGTAAATTCTTAAAGAATTCACTATTGTTTTCCATATCATTTAATTCTATTAAAGTTCTAAACTGTGCTAGTTTTTCCTCTAGTTCACTTTTTTTAGAACCATCTGTATGTTCTTTATATGACCAGTGAGAGGCAACACCATGTTCTGCTATTTCATTCATTTCATAAGTTCTTATCTGTACTTCATAAACTTTCCCATCTACTCCAAATACTGTTGTATGTAAACTTTGATACATATTGTTTTTAGGGTTTGCTATAAAGTCTTTAAATCTTTTAGGAATAGGTCTAAATTTTGAATGTATTAAACCTACTACTAGATAGCATTCTTCTGTTTTTTCAAGTAGTATTCTAAGTCCTAGTAAGTCATATATTTGGTTCCATTTTCTTCCTTTTTTTAATTTATTATAAATACCTCTTACTGATTTAACTCTATAAGTAAGTTCATATTTTATATTATGCTCATTTAGAAGTTCTATTAGTTCATCTCTCATTTTAAATAAAGATGCTTCTAACTCTTCTTTACTAGCATTTATTTTATCAAGAACATCTTGATATCCTTTTGGATCAGACCATCTTAAACATAAATCTTCAAGTTCACTTTTCATAGTTTTTATTCCAAGTCTATGTGCGATTGGAATAAAAATTTTTTCTGTTTCATCTACTACTTCATTAATATGTTCTTTATCAAAAGGATCTATTGTTCTTAGGTTATCAAGTCTATCTGCAAGTTTAATAAATAATGTTATTGGATTTTCTGATAGTCCCACAACAATTCTTCTATATTTATCTGGATCATCATTTTTAAATGTCCTTTTTAAATGGCTTATTTTAGATACAGATACTAATATGTTACTTACATCCTCGGAAAATTCTTCGCATATTTCTTCAGGTGTTACTTTTTCTAAAGTAACTGCTTCATGTACTAAAGCACTTCCTATAGTAAGAGTATCCATTTTAAGCTCTGCTAATATTGTGGCAACTCTAACTGAATGACAAACATATTCTTCCCCGCTTAATCTATTCATACCATCATATATTTTTACTGCATATTCATAGTATCTATCTATAGTTTTTAGCTGTTCTTCATTCATATAAGTACTTAGAATTTCTTTTAATTTTTGATAATCTTTTTCTTTAGTTTCCATTACGCATTTATTCCTTTTATTAGTTTTTCTTCTGGTCCATTATCCTCTTTCTTTTCTTTTTTAGGATGTTTTAATTTATGTATTTCTAATTTTTGCCATATGTAAGGTGCAATAAACAAACTACTAAATGTTCCAAAAGTTAATCCAAATAAGATTGTTAAATTAAATTCTTTTACACCCTTTGTATTCATAAGTAAAAGAACAATTACTGCCGTTAAAGTAGTTATACTAGCAAGTAAGTTTCTTCTTAAAGTTATACTTGTACTTAAATTTACTACCTCTTTTATTTTTTCTTCTGTTATATTTTTAACACTCTTCATTTTATCTCTTATCATATCAAATACTACTATTGTATTGTTAACTGAGTATCCTATTATAGTAAGTATGCCTGCAATAAATATAAAGTTTATTTCTATTTTTAATATGATAAACAATGAAACTGTTACAATTACATCACTTAATACACCTATTATACTACTTAATGCGTAAGTGCTTGCAAATCTAAATGCAATATATATTAGTATAGCTATTCCTGCAATTAAAAGTGATTTTATTGCATTTACAGTTAAATCCTTTTTAACTAAATTACTTATTGAGGATATATCTGCATCAAGATTAAGTTTTTCTAATGAAGATTTAACATCTTTTATTTCATCACTACTTAAAGTTTCACTTATTTTTAGATAGTATTCTTTATCATTTATCTTAGTTTCTTCATTTATAGTATATTTATTAAGTAATTCTTTTACATTGTTTACATTTATTTTTTCTTCACTTTTTAATGTAATTGCACTTCCACCTTTAAAATCTACACCAAGATTAATTCCTTTAGTAAACAACATTATTATACCTGTTATAATAATTAACACTACTAAAATAATATTATATTTAGACATTTTTAAGTTATTTCTTACTTTACTTTTCTTTATTTTTCCAAGTAATATTTTCTCTTTCTCATCAAATATATTTGTATAAATAAAACTTGAAAGTAAATATCTATTTACTAATACCATACTTATTCCAGTAACTATAATAGTTAGCATTAACATAGTAGCAAATCCTTTTACACTGGATTCACCAAATATAAATAATACTATTGCTGCAATAAAAGTTGTTAAGTTTGCATCTACTAAAGATATTAAACTCCTCTTGTTACCATCGACATATGCATTTTTAAGACTTTTACCACTTGCAATTTCTTCCTTTATTTTTTCAAGCGTAATTATCGCTCCATCAACAGCCATCCCTATTCCTAGTATTAATGCTGCAATTCCTGTTAATGTGAGTACTCCATCTATTAAAGAGTAAAACATAAATACTAGACCAATATATAAGATTAAACTTACTACACTTATAAATCCACTTAAATTGTAGAAAAATACCATTATAATCGAAATTATTAGAAGTGTTATAAGTCCCGCTACTGCAATTAATTTTAAAGTATTGCTTCCATATGAAGCATCAACTGTTTTAGTACTTATTTCTGTTAGTTTAACTCTTAAACTACCTGAGTTAATTAAGTCTACTAATTCTTCGGCATCTTCTTCTGAAAAGTTCCCTTGTATTACAACATTACCAGAAAAGCCTTCTTTAACAGTTGCTGAACTAATACATTTAGTACTAGTTTCTCCACAGTTTGCTGTTTTATATGAGTCCCCTTCTTCATAATCAAGCCAGATTGTTATTAATTGATCACTTGATTCACTAATTGCTTTAGTAACTCTATAAAATGTATCGTTATCTTTTATCTTTAATGCTACCACCGGTTTACCTGTTTGTCTATCATAATCCAAACTTGCTCCTGGACTAGATAATACACTTGCATTCATAACTTCTTCATCACTAGTGTTTCTGAAAGTTAAAACTGCAGGAGTTGTTAGTCTTTCTCTTGCTTCATTTTCATCTTGTACTCCTGGAAGTTTTACTCTTATTTTTTCACCTTCAATTATTATTTCAGGTTCACTTACTCCAAGAGTATCTATTCTATTTCTAATAGATTTATATGCACCTTTTATATCTTCATCAGTTAATTTTTCTCCTTGAAGACCTTCTACTAAGTATAAAACTTCAAAGCCACCTTTTAAATCTAATCCAAAATTTATTTTTCTAATGAATGTAAAAATTAGTAGTATTCCAAGTATTAATGTAAGTAAAAGAACTACTACACTTTTACTTAATTTCTTTTGTTTTTTCATAGTAAGTTACCTTCTTCCTTTATTATTTCTATGTCCCTTTTTTTAAGTATTTCAAACACATAATTTTTAAGATCACTTATTTTTAAGTCCATAATATCTGTTACCATTTCTGCTAAAGTTAAATCTTCTTTTTTCTTCCATTCAAATTCACTTAAATAATTCCATATATCCGCTTCCTTTATATAAGAAATATGATTCCTTTTAAGTTCTTCTCTTTTAGAATATAAAGCAGGCTTAACTCTGTTATAAAGTTCTTCAAGACTTTTAAATTCAGAATTATTATTCATATAACTAATCACCTATTTAAGTATACTACATTTTTTAATAAAATAAAAGAAAGACTTATAAAAAAAGTCTTCCCAAATCTATATAAAGTGCCCAAGCACGTATAATAGATTATATGAAAATATTTTAATTTAATGTTAATTTTTTAACATTATTTTTTTGAAGTTCTGGAATTACTAGAGTATTACTATTTTCTGGAAAGCATATTGGATAGTATTCTTCAGCTTTTCTTTCAGTGTCTTTACATATTTTTAATAAATCATTATAAGCTTTAATTCCGCCTTCTTTATTAAAGGCTCTTAAATTCACACGTTTTATAAATGCCGCTGATCCGTCATTAAAAGTACCAAAAATAGCTGTGTTAAAAAACTTGCTCGATAATTGTTTTGTACTAAAACCATTTAAATTGTCTAAATTTAAAGCCATATGATTATCAAAACCTATATAGTTTTTTAAATGAAAATATAAAGGCCCATTAACTAGATAACAAAGTGGTTCAATTGGAAAAAACGCTTTGTGCAGGCTTTCAGTAAGTTGAACTCTTTTATAAACTCCTTCACTTTCTTTAACTACAGCAAATAAAGCCTTTTGTTTATTAATTTCATAAGGTTTTATATACATAATACTGTTAGTATTTTCTATAACTTTTTTTAAATTTTCTTCAATATATTTAAACTGTACTTGCATTTTAGTCCTCCTTTTTTATGCAAAGTATTATAACAAATATTCAGTTAGTTTTCAACTTTCTTTACTAATTTTTTTGCTCTTTCAAATTATTCAATTACTTTACCTTTCTTCAGTGCTCTTTGAAATCTTTTCGTTATTATTTTTTCCCACATCATCTCTAATTTCATTTTTAATTTTCGTACCATTTAATTCACCTCTTTAGAATTTAAATTATTTCTAAATTAATTATATCACTTCATTGTTTTTGTGTAAATTCTAACTACACTTAGATGGCATATTAAATTTGACATTTTCGTTTTATTGTGGTATATTATTCGCAGAAAAACCAGTAGGTCTATGCAGGCTTGTACCTGTTATACCGCTGGTTTTTTTGTGATTTTATATCATATAAATATTTTCCCCCATTAGCATCATTTCTTATTAAAACAGCTCCAGTATATACCTTTTCGTTTCCGTTATAATCAAAAGAGAAAGTAGTATCATATTTATAAAAACTGTATTTGACATCTAAGTTCTTGTGCATTATTTTCACTTATTGACATAGAATATTTAGTGGGATGATGTATCGCTATTGACATTATTGTTTGATTGTGGTATATTATCTACATTAGAAGTTGACTGCGGGATTTTACCCGTACTCGGCTTCTTTTTTTTGTTCATATATTTTTTTGAATTCACTTTTTTTAATATTATCTTTGATATACTTATTTAAATTTGGATTTATTCTATCATATCCATATACACTTTTTAATCTATTTATATCAATAGTTATATTGTTTACATTTGTAGATGTTTCAACCTCAATCGGAGCTATAATGTTATTTCCTTTATTGTCTTTCAATGTAGTTAAAATCAAATAATTACTACCATCATTTCTTTTAAATATAACTCTAGGATTATCTAAACTATCTATTGCTTTGATATATAATTTTTTCCCCAAACCATGATAATGATCATTTTTATTAATTTTTATACCTAATTTTTTTGCTTCTTGTTCGGTTAAAATATTTTTTCTAATATGTGAGGGATTTTCATACATAGGCAAATCCTTAATTCCATTTTTAACAAGTATTGATGGAGTATAATCTCTCAATTTAACTGGATTTCTTACATTTATATTATTTAAGATATTATCAATATTATTGTCAATATCAGCATTGATATGATATTCAGTTTTATTTAGATTACTTTCATCACTATAATAAGCATCTTCCCACATTGTTTTTAGTTTTTCAACAAAACTTACATATTCCTCTGCTTTACTTTTTTTAGATTTCTCTGTAAGTTTTCTAATATTATTTAAAATTATCATGAATACAGTCAAATTTTTTCGTTTCACAAACTGTATAAATTCAAGTTTGTTGAATAATTTAAGATATAGATCTAACACCATTTTATCAGATTTATCTTCGATTTTGTCTTTTTCTTTAAATTCGGTATTTTGTTCTAAATAGTTGAGAATTAATTTTGATGTGCTAGATTTTGCATTTTTGATTAATGCGTTTTTTATCTCACCATAATACTTCATGTTTACCTCCTTTCTACGGACTATAAGTTTTAATCTTATATCCACTACCCTTTATTCTAACTTCTATAGTTCCATCTTTATCAGTTCTATATATTTTTGAACTTTTTAGAGTACTTAATACTTCTTCTTTAGGATGACCATATCTGTTATTTTTGCCTACACTTATTATGCTATATCTAGGTTTTATTTTATCTATAAAGTCTTTACTACTACTTGTATTTGAACCGTGATGTCCCACTTTCAAAAAGTCTATATTCTTGATGTCATATTTATTTATAATATCTTCTTCTTTATTAATTCCAGCATCCCCCATAAACAAAAATTTATAGTTATTTAAATTAGTATAAATAACATTAGTATTATCATTTTCATTATCATACTCTTTTGTATTTAGAAATTTTAGTTTATATTTATCTATGTTCAGATTTTTTATGCAGCTAGAATATTTTATATTATTTTTGTTTAATACTTTAATTAATCTTTTTTCTAAATTATTGTAACTACCACAATTTAGAATTACTTTATTTACTTTAAAGTTTTCTACCAAATATTCAGCATCTCCTGAGTGATCGTTATCTCCATGAGTAATAATTAGATAGTCTAGTTTATTTATACCAAGTTTTCTTAAGAAAGTTATTGTGTTATCAGCTATGTTTTTAGTTTTTCTTTCTTTCCATTTTTCTTTTTCATAAGAGATTTTACCCCCTGTATCTATAAGTATGTTTTCTTTTCTATTCGGACTACTTAGTAGTATGGAGTCGCCTTGACCAACATCTATATAATAAACTAATATATCGCTATTTAAGTATGGTTTTATTTTTATAAATATAGTTATAATTATTAGAAATATTATGTGTTTTTTCTTCTTTGTTTTGATAAATAGAATAAATAATATACTATAAACTATTATAAAATAAATACTTACTTTAGGAAAATATACTATTAATTTAAGTTTATTTGTAAACATACTAATACTCTCTAATATACTAGTTAAAATGTTTAATATAAAGTAAAGTTTAGGTACTATGAAAGTTATTAATGTAAAAGGAAATACTATAAAACTTACATATGGTACAAATATTAGATTTAATATAAAACCTATTAAGTTAATACTTCCAAAGTAATATATTGATATAGGAAGAGTGCCCAAAGTGCTTATTAAGCTTATTTTTAATAGTCCTATAAAGTAGTTATTACTTTTTGTTAAATCATTTGATAGTATTAAGTAGAATGCTGCAGTAAATGAAAGTATAAAACTAACGTTATATATTATGAATGGATTAATTAAAGTAAGTAAAATATATACTAAGTAAAGTATATTTATAGTTCTTATGTTTAAGTAAAACACTTTATTTATACCAAGAAAAAAGAATAAAAGAGTTGCTCTTAGTATAGATGGAGAAAAATTAGTTATAAATGAAAATAGTAATAAAAATATAAATACAAGTATGTATCTAGTTAGCTCTGGTACTTTTAGTTTTTTTAATATGAATATTAAAAATGCACTAAAGATTGAAACATGTAGTCCACTTAAAGCAAATAAGTGGCTTATTCCATTTTCTCTATAAGTTGATAATACATCATTATCTATGTATGAAGTACTTCCTAGTACAAAGGCATATATGTATTCTTTGCTTTTAAATTTATTTGCATGATTAAAAGCTAAGTTTTTTATTTTGTAAAATATATTATTAGTAGTTTTTTCTATATTAAAACTTTCTATATTAAGTAAATAATATATTTTATTATTATATAAATATTTCTTATAATTAAACATATAAGGTACAGTATTATTACTAGGTTTTTCAAGACTACCTTTTATAGAAAGAGTACTATCTAATTTTAAATTATTAGATAAGTACTCTTTTTCTTCTAATGATTTTATATAGTAAGTTGCTTTTATTTTTTCTTTACAATACAAATTCATATCTAATTTGTTTCCATCTATTTTATATGAATTTAATTTACAATTAAATAAAGTTTCATTTCCTTTATAATTACTTTCATATTTAATAAATATAGTTATATAAAGTGCATAAATAATAGTTAAAAAGAGAAGCACTCTATAAAGGTTATCATACAGTAATATACGCCTTAATTGTATCATAAAGTTTATCTCCTATTCCGCTTACGTTTTTAATATCTTCTATGGTTTTAAATGATCCATTTAGATTTCTATATTCTATTATTTTCTCAGCTTTAGCTTCACCAATACTAGATAAAGTCATTAATTCTTCTTTAGTAGCTGTGTTAATATTTATTAGTTTCTCTTGATTAGCAGTATTTTCCTTATTAACTTCATTAGTAATTAAGTCTTCTTTTTTTATAGATGCATCATTAGATAGATCTGTATTAATATTTATTTCTTCTATATTAGTTCTTTCTTCCACCTTTTTAATATCACTTGTTTTAGAAATAATAATCACATTTTCATCAACTAATTTTTTACTTAAGTTTAAATATTTAGTAGTTGCTTTTTTAGTTAGACCACCCGCAATATTGATTGCATCTATTACTCTTGAATTTAATGGTAGTTCATATACACCAGGCTTTTTAACTTCACCTTTTATGTCTATTTTAATTAAACTATTATTTTCTTCCACCTTTTCTTCTTCGCTATATTGACAGTTAGTTTCTTCATAATTATTTTGGTTAGTATCAAAATTAAATAATAAAACTATTAAAGAAATAACTAAAACTAAAATAATAGAAAGTTCTACTTTTCTTTCAAATAAATATTCTTTTATATTCATATGTTTTTCACCTCCTTTAAACTTAATCTAGCATACTCTTTTAACAAAGTCAAAACACCCAAAAATTTAATTTTAATGGGTGTTTTTGATATTAATTTTTAATTTTTATATTAAATATGCTAGTTAAAATTTAAAATTGGTTTTAAAAATTTCTTTCATTTTTTTTACATTTTTTCTACTTTATTTACAATTAATTGATACTCGCTCATTCTTTTTTCTACTTTTGCATTTACTTTTATAATGTCTCCTTTTGCTAGATTATTATATTTTTTATATTGATCAGGAAATAATATTAAAGTACCAGAATTTGTTTCATCACTTGCTAATATAAATGCCATTTTATCTTTTTTCTTTGTTTCTATTACTCTTATATTTTCTATTAAAACTATTAAATTAATATATTTATCAAAGTATTTATTTATATTAATTAATTCTACTAAATTTGTTTTATCATATTTACTAGTAGGATGATTATTTAAGTAGAAACCTAATGAATTATGTTCTAAAGTTAATAATTCATCTTTTGAGTACTCTTCATAATTAATTATTTCTGGTTTTATTACTAGTGTCTCATCTAAAGTTTCAAGTAGTTTTGTATATTCTATTATACTAGGTAAATTTTCTATCATAGTTTTTTTATTTAAGTTAAATGAATTAAGTGTTCCTGAATATATTAAGTTTTCTACTACTTTAGAATTAACTCCTTTGTAAGTTCTTTTAATGAAATCTATATATGAAGTGAATAATCCTTTTTCTCTTTCATTAAGTATAAAATTTGTACTTTCTTTACCTATATTTTTTATACTTGTAATTGGTAAGTATAATTTATCACTTTTACTTACATATTTATCAGTAGATATATTTATGTCTGGTAAGTTAAAATTTAAGCCTAGTTTTTTAGCTTCATTAATATACTCTTTAGTTTTAGTTTCACTTCCTATAGACTCATCTAGAAGTACTTTATAAAACATACTTGGATAGTAAGCTTTTAGAAATGCCATTTGATAAGCAATTATTGAATATGCAACTGAGTGGCTTTTGTTAAAACCATAGTTAGAAAATTTTAGTACTAAATCATATATTCTATTTGCATTTTCTAAAGTATAATTATTATTTAAAGCACCTTCAATAAATTTTTCTCTATATTTAAGTATTATGCTTTCCTTCTTTTTACTCATTGCTCTTCTAATTATATCTGCTTCACTATATGTAAAGTTTCCTACTGTTTTTAACACTTCTAATATTTGTTCTTGGTAAACTATTATACCATTTGTACTTTCAAGTATTTCTTTTAAGTCTATACTTAGATAAGTTACTTTTTCTTTACCATTTCTTCTATTTATAAATGTATTTATCATGTCTTTAGGACCTGGTCTATATAATGCAATAGCAAGTATTAAATCGTCAAATGTTTTTACTTTTAGTGGTTTTAAGAATTCTTTCATACCTTCACTTTCAAACTGAAATATTCCACTTGTTTTTGCATTATAAAATATATTAATTGTTTTTTCATCATTTAAAGGTATTTTATTTAAATCTATAGAAATATTTTTTTCTTTAAATATTTCTTCTTTTACTAGACCTATTATAGTTAAATTTTTAAGTGCTAAAAAGTCTATTTTAAGTAGTCCTAATCTTTCTAAATATTCCATTGTATACCCAGATAATAAAGTATCTCCATTTACATATAAAGGCACTTTATTAGAAAGATCACTCCTGCTTATAACTACTCCGGCTGCATGCACTCCTGTAAATCTTTTAAGACCTTCTAATTTTTTAGATATTCTAATTAATTCTTCTAATTCTTTATCAGTGTTTATTAGCCTCTTATATTCTAGATTATTTTCTAGTTCTTTAAAAGTGTTTTCAAGCTTTATTGTTTTTGAAAGTATATCTATTTTACTAGTATTTATTTTTAGTACTCTACCAATATCTCTAATTGCTAATTTGGGCTGCATTGTACCAAATGTGATTATGTTACATACTTTATTTTTTCCATATTTATTTTTAACATAATTTATTACTTCATCTCTTTTTAAATATTCTATATCAGTATCTATATCAGGCATAGTTACCCTATCCTTATTTAGAAATCTTTCAAAGATTAGATTAAATTTAATTGGATCTATCTCAGTTATACCAAGAGAATAGCTTACTAAACTTCCTGCTGCTGAACCTCTTCCTGGTCCAATTAGTATTTTATTTTTTTTAGCATATAGAATAAAATCATAAACTACTAGAAAATAGTCCGCAAAGTTCATAGAATTTATTACTTCTAATTCCATTTCTAGTCTATTTAAGTATTCAATCGGTACATTACCATTTAACCTTTTATTTAACCCTTTTTTAGATAAATTACAAAGTAGTTCTTTACTATTTATAGAATACTTTGGAAGTTCAAAACTAAATTTAGGAATTTCTATATTAATTAAACTAGCAAATTTAATTGTGGTTTCACTATCGTATTCATTTATATCATAGTCAATATGATTATCATATTTATAATTATTAAACTCTTCTATTGTTTTACCATCTCTTATTAAATTTAAATAGACTAAATATTCTTTATCAGAAGAGTATATATAATTATTTTCTTTTATATAAACTATTTTATCTGTTAATACCAAAGCATTATTTTTACTTTCTTTATCGTAGTAAGACAAATATACTTCTTCATATATTTCCTTATAACTTATATACTTTTTATAATCGCTAGTGGTACATATTAAATCAGTATTATATTTTTTTAACAAATCTATAGTTAAAGTATCCGTATTTTTTATACTAACTAAATTGAGTAAGTTAGTATAACCTTTATAGTTTTTAGCATACAAAATCATATTAAGTTCATTTATATTAATAGGAAGTCCTATTATTGGTTTTATGTTATATTTTTTACTTATGTCAAAAAACTCCATAGTACCAAACATATTAGAGTCTGTTATTCCTACAGAAGTAATATTATTATCACTTAAATATTTACATAGATCATCTATTTTTATTAAACTTGATAGTAATTCATAATTTGTTTTAACACTAAGTGGAATATAATTCATAATAAGAGCCTCCTATAAATATTATATAATAAATTTGATATAAAAAAAAGAAGGAGTTAACCCTTCTTAAATTTTATTAAGATGCAGATACTTGACAAGTAACTGTTCCGTTACTGCTTGTACATTTAAGTACTTTATTACTTCCGTTAGCAACAACTTTATTGTCAGATTTAAAGTCAATGTTAGTTGCGCCTACGATATTGAAGTTATTATCCATTAAGTTAAATGTTTTAATAGTTCCAGTTGTAGTATCAAAGTCAATATAGTATTTGAAACTTGAACTTACACCGCTTATTTCTATACATCCTGTTGTAATACCTGAATTTTTACAATAAGGCCCAGGTGTTGTACCACTAATTGAGTCAGTTACATATTTTTGTTCAGCCGCTTTCCATAAACTTTGAGCTTCTGTTACGAATGCATCTTCTCTTCCTCTAGTAAACATTCCTAGAACATTTGGCATAACTAATAACATTAGAATTGCTAATATTGCTATTACTGCTAATAATTCAACTAAAGTAAAACCTCTCTTATTTAATTTCTTCATTTCCAATCATCCTCTCCTTTTACTTAAAAGATATACTTGGAAAATATATCTCTCTTTACCATAATTTAATTATAGCAAAATCATAGAATAATAGTCAATATCAAAATTAAACTTTTTACATTTTTTGTAAACTACTCTTTAGTAACATTCATAAATGCATTAATTAAATCTATTCCTGTTCCTATTTTATCTACCTTGTCTTTAAATCTAAGACCATATCTTTCTTTCATTTCATTAATCATATTTTCTATTGGTTCATTTCTATTTAGTTTTTTATACCAGCCCGAGTTTTCTCTTAAGTACTTAAGTAAATTGGGATCACTATATATTTTTTCTTTTATTTCATATCTCATTAGTCATCAAAAAACCTTTCTATACTTGATGCTTTTTTCTTAGTGCTTTTCTTTTCTTCTTTCTTTTCACTTCTAGAAGATACTATTTCTTCTAAAAAACCAAGTGCTTTTTCTAAAGAACCTATGTTTTCTTCTAATTTATCTAAGTCAACATTCTTTAAATTATTTAGAACACTTTTTACACTATCTGTTACTTTAGCACTATCTTTCTTTTTAGTTTTAAATTCATCCCATACACTTGATGTTTCCCCATATATATCATAGGTTTCATATAGTTTTTGGTATGTAGTTACTCCCTCATTTACTCTTGATGATAAATATGGATTGTTTCTTAAAAACTCTTTAAATTCTTCCTTTTTATTCACAGTATACCACCCGTTATAATTTTATGCTAAATAATGACTATATTTGCTACTATTTTTATAACTAAAGTATTTATTGTCTCCTATTATTAGATGATCTTCTACTTCAATATCCATTAATTTACCAGCATCTGCAAGTTGTTTAGTTACTTCATTATCTCTTTTACTAGGAGTTATATCTCCAGAAGGATGATTATGAACTAAAACTAATCTTGTTGCACTTTCTTTTAAAGCTTCTCTAAATATTTCTCTAGGACTTATATCTAATAGTTTATTTGTACCTAAATATAATTCTTTTTTATTAATTAAATTTAATTTATTATTAAATAGTAATATAGTAAATTTTTCTTGCGTGATATCAATATAATCACTTTTAATATATTCATATATTTTTAAAGGATCATTTAGTTTTAAAGTATCTTTTACTTCTAAACATCTTCTAGCTAGTTCAAAAGATGCTAAGATAATACTTGCTTTAGAAAGTTTTATTCCATTTATTTTACATAAACTATTAATAGTCATATCTTTTAAATACTTTACTCCCCCTATTTCTTTAAGTACTCTAGAAGATAATTCATTAACTGCTTCATTTTTATTACCAGTTCTCAATATAATACTTAATAGTTCACTATCAGACAAATATCTTACTCCTAATCTTTTTAATTTTTCTCTTGGTTTTTCTTCTTTTATAAGTTCATTTATTTTCATAATTAATTCCTTTCTTTTTTGACATATTTTAATTTGTATGTTATAATCTCATTAAAAGAAGCAAAAGCGTTGGCTTTACAACAAGGTTGCTTCTTTTTTTATTTATTAATAGTTAAAGTATTAAAAGTGTTACAACTTACATCTATAACTTAGATAAATTTGACATAATATAATTTTTGTGCTATTATGTATTCATTAAGGAGTGGTCCCACCGTTAATCGGAGGGGTCACTTCTTTTTACATAAAATTTGACTTTTTGCATAAAATATAGTAAAATGTAAATGTAATTACATTGGCTGGTCGTGACCCGTAGGGTTGCGGCTAGTCTTTTTTTACTAATAGTTAAAGTGTTGGCTTTACAACAAGGTTGCTTCTTTTTTATTTATTAATAGTTAAAGTATTAAAAGTGTTACAACTTACATCTAGAACTTAGATAAATTTGACATAATATAATTTTTGTGCTACAATGTATTTATGAATGTGGTCGTGCTGAATTACCAGCGCGGTCACATTTTTGTTTTCTTTTGTAAATCACCAATACATCTTCATACTTTTTTACGATAATTTTATCTACCCAATCTGTAGTTTTGGACTTATATATTTTGTCTAATTGCTGAAATAGGCTTTCTTTTTCGATTTTACTATTAGTAATATCAAATATAAAATTTTTGGACTGCCGCTTTTTTCTTTTTATTGAATCTTCCAACACTCTTTTACCTAAGCCATTTATTGTCTTCAAATCCCAACACTCATTTCTAAACAAATAATCTGCAGTCATTATACCATCAGGTTTATTTACCCTAGGAAGCATGTATATTTTTCCTCCAAATGTTTTGCCAAGCCACTTTGCTATTTCTTTTTCTTTATCCGAATAATCAAGTACTACCCTTTTACCATCAACAAAATATTTCTTTTTGCCAACACAAAAGTATTTCGCATCAATAACATAATATTTTTTATACTTATTATTAAAACATTTTTCAGTTATATCTTCATATAATCTTTCTTTTACTACTACCATCATTCCTCCTTAAAAAATAAAAAGGAGTATACCCCTATAAAAGGTATACTCCGCATAATGTATAAGTTCTTTCTTGACTTAAGAAATTACACCCTATCGATCAAATTGTCATATTAACGTGTCAAGTAATTAATACATTTTTATTTTATCAAATAATTTTTTTGTTTTCAATAGATATTTTTTTATTTATTAATTTTGTGGTCGCAATTTGCGACCGCAAATTATTTGTTTAGTTATTTGTTTTTAATAACTGCTATGGCTGCTGCTAAACGAGCTGATGGTACTCTGTATGGACTACATGATACATAGTCTAGTCCTAATATTTCACAAAATTCTATAGAAGAGGCTTCTCCTCCATGTTCTCCGCATATTCCAAGCTTAATATTTGGCCTTGTTTTTCTTCCAAGTTCTACTCCTATTTTCATAAGAGAACCTACTCCTTCTCTATCTATTTTTGAGAATGGATCACTTTCAAATATTCCTTTTTTATAGTAGTCATTTAAGAATTTTCCTGCATCATCTCTAGAGAAACCGTATGTCATTTGAGTTAAGTCATTTGTTCCAAAACTAAAGAACTCTGCATGTTTTGCTATTTTGTCTGCTGTTAAGGCTGCTCTTGGAATTTCAATCATAGTACCAACTGAGTATTCTAAAGTTTGATTACTTTCTTTTATTATTTCATCTGCTGTTTCTACTATGATATTTTTAACATATTTAATTTCATTTTCATCACATATAAGTGGTATCATTATTTCAGGTTTTACTTCTATTCCTTCGCCTTTTACTTCGAGTGCTGCTTCTATTATTGCTCTTGTTTGCATTTTAGCTATTTCAGGATATGTTACATCTAGTCTGCATCCTCTGTGGCCCATCATTGGATTAAACTCTTTTAGGCTTTCAACTCTTCTTTTTAGACTTTCAAAAGTCATATTTAAAGCTTCGCTTAATTCTTTTATTTCATTATCTGTATGAGGTAAGAATTCATGTAGTGGTGGATCAAGTAGTCTTATAGTTACTCCATAACCATCCATTGCTTTAAATAAGCCTGAGAAGTCTTCTCTTTGATATGGAAGAATTTCTTTAAGTGCAGCTTCTCTTTTTTCTAGAGTATCTGCTGTTATCATTTTTCTAAAGTTAAATATTCTTGTACTTTCAAAGAACATATGTTCAGTTCTACATAGTCCTATTCCTTCTGCACCAAATTTTCTTGCTTCTTTAGCATCTCTTGGGGTATCTGCATTAGTCCTTATTTTAAGCCTTCTAGTTTTATCTGCCCATGACATAAATACTTCAAAGTCTCCACTTATGTTTGCTTCTTCTGTTTCTATTTTTTCAGCGTATACGTTGCCACTAGAGCCATCTAAACTTATCCAGTCTCCTTCTATTAAAACCTCTCCATTTGGCAGAGTTAGCGTTTTCTTTTCTTCATCAATTGTAATACTAGAGCATCCACTTACACAGCATGTTCCCATTCCTCTTGCTACTACTGCTGCATGGGAAGTCATTCCACCTCTTATAGTTAATATACCATGCGCTAGGTTCATTCCTTCTATGTCTTCTGGACTTGTCTCAAGTCTAACTAGTATTAAGTCTTTTTCTCCACTATTATATTCTTCCATTATTTTTCCTGCTGTAAAAAATATTTTACCAGTTGCAGCTCCTGGACTTGCTGCTAATCCTGTTGCAACTACTTCAGCTTTTTTAAGGCTGATAGTATTAAATCCTTTATGAAGTAATTGATCCAAACTTTTTGGTTCAACTCTTAGAAGTGCTTCTTCCTCAGCAATTAATCCTTCATTTACTAAATCAACTGCTATTTTAATTGCTGCAGAAGCAGTTCTTTTACCATTTCTAGTTTGAAGCATAAATAGTTTTCCATTCTCAATAGTAAACTCCATATCTTGCATATCTTTATAATGCTTTTCTAATACTTCACATATTTTTATAAATTCATTATAAACTTCTGGCATATTTTCTTTTAAAGTTTCAATACCAAGTGGAGTACGTATTCCCGCTACTACATCTTCCCCCTGTGCATTTATTAGGTATTCACCAAATAGTTTCTTTTCCCCAGTTGCAGGGTTTCTAGTAAATGCAACACCAGTACCAGAAGTTTCTCCGCTGTTACCATAAACCATTTCTTGTACATTAACTGCTGTTCCCCAGCTAGATGGTATATCATTTAGTCTTCTATATGTTTTTGCTCTTTCGTTATTCCAACTTCTAAATACAGCTTTTACTGCTTCAATTAATTGTACTTTTGGATCACTTGGAAAGTCTTCTTTACTTATTCTTTTATATTCTTCTTTATAGATATTAACTACTTCTTTTAAGTCTTCACTAGTTAATTCAGTGTCATATTTTACACCTTTTTCTTCTTTTATTTTATCAAATTTTCTTTCAAAACTTGATTTTGGATAACCTTTTACTACATCTGCAAACATTTGTATAAATCTTCTATATGAGTCATATACAAATCTAGGATTATTAGTTACTTTACTAAAATTTTCTGCAACTAAATCATTCATTCCTAGATTTAATACTGTATCCATCATACCTGGCATAGATGCTCTTGCACCACTTCTTACACTTACTAAAAGAGGGTTAGTAGTACTTCCAAATTCTTTACCAGTTTTTTCTTCTAATTTTTTTAAAGTTTCATATATTTCGTTTTCTATTTCACTATTTAATACTTCCCCATCTTCATAGTATTTAGTGCATGCTTCTGTTGTTATAGTAAACCCACTTGGTACTGGAAGACCAATATTAGTCATTTCTGCTAGATTAGCACCTTTACCTCCTAATAAATTTTTTAAATCTTTGTTTCCTTCATTAAACATGTATACATATTTCATTAATATTCTCCTCTTATCTTTTTAACTTTTCTTAAATAACATTTACCACATAAACTTTCATAGTTTACTTCTCCATCTATTGCTACTTGACTTCCTTCTAAAGTAAATTCTCCATTTACTATCCTAGCATTAAATCTAGCTTTTTTACCACATCTACAAATAGTATAAAGTTCTTCTATATTATCTGCAAGTTCAAATAATCTTTTACTACCAGGAAATAACTCACTTCTAAAGTCTGCTCTTAGGCCATAACATATTACTGGAATACTTGTAAGTTTACTAAATATAAATAATTCATCAACTTGTTTTTCAGTTAAGAACTGTGCTTCATCTACTATTATACACTCAGTTTTATCTTTTATTAAACTTAAATAACCTTTTAAATTTTCATCTGGTAAAACTAAATGATCTACTTCTCTTTCTACTCCTATTCTACTACTTACTTTAGTATTTGCTTTGGTATCAATAGAAGGCTTTAGTAAAAGCACTCTCATACCTCTTTCTTCATAATTATGTGCAACTTGTAATAAATTAGTAGTTTTACCACAGTTCATCGCACCATATCTAAAATATAACTTACTCATAATTAAAACCTCCCTCTTGGATGACTCTTAAAGTATACATCCTTTAATCTCTCACTTGTAACATGAGTATATATTTCAGTTGTATTTATATTTTTGTGCCCGAGAAGTTCTTGTACACTTCTTAAATCACAGCCATTATCTAAAAGATGTGTTGCAAAAGTATGTCTTAAAGTATGTGGACTTACTTTTGTTTTAATTGATACTTTATTTATTAAATTATCAATTATTTTAGCAATACCTCTTGTTGTTATTTTTTCTCCATCTTTATTTAGAATTAAATATTTATTTTCTTTTCCTTTTAAAAGTTCTTTTCTTAAGTTATTTATGTATTTATTTATTGCTTTATCTGCTAGAAGACCATAATAAACTACTCTTTCATAAGAACCTTTACCGCATATATTTATTTGCTTGTTTTGAAAATCAATATCTTCTAAAGTAATATTTACAAGTTCACTTACTCTTACACCTGTTGCATACATAAGTTCAATAATTAAGTTATTTCTTTCACCAAATGCACCTTCAGTACTTACTGCAATTAAATTCTCAAGCTCATTGTATGGAATAAATTTAGGTAAATTTTTATCTAATTTAGGATACTTTATATTACTTACTGGATTTATGCTTATTTTTCCTTTTGCCTTATAATATTTATAAAAACTCTTTAAAGTACTTATTTTTCTACTAACAGTTTTACTACTATTACTTTTATCAAATAAATATTTTAAATATATTTTTATATCATTTTTATTAATAGTTAGTAAATCTTTATTAATAAAATAATTAAATTCTTCTAAATCTTTAGAATAACTATTTATAGTTAAATCACTATAGTTTTTAATATCTTTTAAGTATTTTAAAAATTCATTAATACATAAATTATTTAACATTAGTTAAGACTTCTCCATTTACATATCTTACACATATTATAGTATTATTCATACTTTCATTATTAAGTGGATTTAACATTTTATATCCACTTTCATCATCACCTTTTAAATATCCTAAGTTAATTAAAGTTCCAATAGTAATATCTAAACAATTACTACTTAAAGAGTCAATGTTTTCTCTTCCATACTTATAACTAGATGCAAGTGCTTCATTAATTTTTGCATTATATAGTTTTTCCTTTGTCTTGTTATCATTTTTAACAAGTCCTGGAATAACTAAAACTGCAAGCATTACTAAAAGTACTACTGCTATAGATATTTCAATTAAAGTAAATCCTTTCTTATTCATAAATTCACCTACTCTTCCTACATTATTATTTTATCACGATTTTTTTATAAAATAAACCTTGTATTTTAACATAGTTTTGTTATATAATAATATATAGAATAGGAAGGGCTACATATGAAAGAATTTGATTTTGAAAAATTACCAATAGTAGAAATAGCTAATGAAATAATAATGGATGCTGTTAATAAAGGAGCATCTGATATACACTTTGATCCATCTAAAGATTCATTAAAAATAAGATTTAGAATTGATGGTATTTTAAATGACTATAGTATTGTTCCTAGTAAGTATAAAAGAAATATGATAAGTCGTATTAAAATGATCGCGGGTATGAATATTATGGAAACTAGATTACCTCAAGATGGTGCGATTAAAAGTAAAATTGGAGATAGATTATTAGATCTTCGTGTTAGTACTCTTCCAACTAATAATGCAGAAAAAATAGTTATAAGAATACTTGATTATTCAATGAGTTTAGCTGGACTTGATAATTTAGGTTTTTCTGAAGATGCAATGGAAAAGATAAATAAACTAATTAGAATACCTAATGGTATTATACTTGTTACTGGTGCTACTGGTACTGGTAAAAGTACTACACTATACTCAATACTTCAAAAATTAAATACAGAAGATGTAAATATAATTACAGTTGAAGATCCAGTAGAAATGGACATAGCAGGTATTAACCAAGTACAAACTCAAACAGAAATTGGTCTTACATTTGCGACTATCTTAAGAAGTATTTTAAGACAAGATCCAAACATAATAATGATTGGAGAAATAAGAGATGATGAAACAGCAAGAATAGCTGTAAGAGCTAGTATTACAGGGCATTTAGTATTAAGTACACTACATACTAATAACTCTCTTAACACTATTGAAAGACTTGCAGATATGGATGTAGAAAGATACTTACTTGGTTCTTCACTAGAAGGTATAATAAGTCAAAGACTTGCTAGAAAACTTTGTCCAGAATGTAGAATTAAAAGAAGTACTACTCCATACGAAAGACAAGTATTTAACACAGTACTTAATAAAGATATAACAGAAATGTATGTTGCTAATAAAGAAGGCTGTCCTAGATGTAACCACGGTTATAAAGGAAGACTTGCTATACTAGAAGTACTAGTTATGAATGATAAAATAAAAGATGCAATTACTAATAATCTTCCTAAACATGAACTTAGAGATTTAGTTTATACTGGAGAAGTTGTTACTCTTCTTCAAGATGGACTTAATAAGGTTATCTTAGGAGAAACTTCATTTGAAGAAATATTAAAAATAATAGACTTAGAAAATGATATGTCTACTTATAAAGATGATAACTTAAAAGTTAATTTAAGAATGGCTCAGAAGGCACACCAAAATGGTGGTATAAATAATAGTAGTAATTCTCCCACACCTGAGACTACTTCCGTAAATGTAGAAACAGTAGAGTTTTAACTCTACTGTTTTTATTTTCGTAATTTTTTCATCCTGTCCTATCAGCATCCACTTGTAATACTTATTTCGTATGGTGTTTCAGGTGCTCCATTTCCACTAGTCCAAAGTGTACAAGTCTTGAGAGAAATGGCAGGACGCACGCCGAACGAAATGCTGACATTGCGGTTGCGGAGGTGGCCAGGGCCGTCAGAACCGTACACACCCCACACGCTAGCAACGTAGCCACTCCAGTCGCCAGGCGAAAGCAACCACCACCATTGTGTTCCTGTTATACTGCCTCCGGCACTATTTAAATAATACCATGCATATGGACTTGTTAAATCTGTATACTTATAACCACCTGCATATGTTATTTCATCTGCTGTCATAAGTCCTATTGGATATGTTAGTTTTCCATTTCCTCCACCTGTTGTACTTGCTGAAAATGCATCACTACTATTTTCGCAATCATACGTTGGGTTTCCAGCATTTAGTCTTGTATATACATAGTAGTCAAAAGAACTACTAGAATTATAACTAGGCGCTTTCCTATCATTACAATATACTGCTTCTGTACTTATATATTTTGAGTAACTACTTAAGTTATTACTATACCATGTATCTATTGCTCCTTTTATTGTACTATCGTTTCCATTTGTTCTGTTTGTAACAAGTGTTCCGCTTGTTCCATACATATATCCTACATACATCGGATTATTGTATGAGCTGTTAAATTTACTTGTTCCTATATATCCACTTGTTGTATCCGTTGCTGTTCCTGAATATAACAATCTTACACTTCCATCTGCATTCGTTCTAATTATTCTCCAGTAGAAACCAGCAAACTTTACCCAATTGTTAGTAGCATTTCCTGCAAAGTAATATACATCTTTTGCAGTTCCCCCAGCTATACTTTCTGTTGATTTATAAAGTGTTCCTGTGTTTGTTTCAGTAAATACTGTATTAAAGGCTGTTCTAGTTTTTATAGTTGGATTATCAGCAAGAAGTTTTTCTGCTAAAGTTGGTGGTAAAGTCCCCTTCTCTATATAAAGAGTTCCACTTAGTTCTTTTCCCATATCATCACTTTGATCATTTGGACTATTTAAATATTTAAATTCTATACTATATGAGTGAGTTTTTCCTTTAGCTATTTCTACACTATAAGCAAGTATTTCATCTTTAGCTGCAGTACTTTTAGGTACATCTTTAAACTCACTCATATTGTATCCACCATCTGTACTAGTTATTTTATATTGTAAGTATCCTGTTGTTACAAATGTATTTACTAAGTCTTTTATAACTATGTTATATTTATAAGTATCTTTACTTTCATTCTTTACTGTAAATGTACTTGTACCACTACTCCATCCAGGTTCTATATTAGAGCTTGATATATTACCACTTCCACTTGAAAATGTTATTTTTAAGTCTGCACTAGAAGCAGATATTTCTTTTCCTTTCCCTACTATTTGTACTGTGAAATATGCAAGTGTTACTGATAATATTATTACTAGTAGACTTCCTATTATCACAAATATTTCTTTCTTCTTTTCCATATACCTCTTTCCTTTCTAACACTAAAAATAGATAGATTTAAAAATCTATCTATTTAAAGCACATGAAAAACTAGAGGTTAATTTATTTAATAATAAATTGCCCCCCCCCCGGTACTTTATTTTGTACATATAGGTTATTGTTTTTCATGTTTATTTCTCCTTTGTTATTTGTAGCTTCCTACAATAAAATAATACCACAAAAAGTATAGTATTACAAGTGTTATTTTCTTGTACTTTTTGTGGTACTAATATATATTTATTTAGTAACTATTTCTAATGCTTTCCTTACTTCTAAGTCATATTTTAAGAAGTCTTTACCACCTATTTCTTTTAGTAAGTCTTCTTCTGATATTTGATATTTAGAAGCCATTTCTTTAGTATAATCATCTAGCTCTTTATCTTCTACAGTTATGTTTTCTTCTTTTACAACTGCTTCTAGTACTAGTCTATATTTAACTCTTTTTTCTGCTTCAGGTTTAAAGTTTTCTTTAAATGTATTTAAATCTACATTAAGCATCTTCATATAAGTATCTATATTCATACCTTGCATTTTTAATCTATTATCAAAGTCATTTACCATTCTATCTGTTTCTTCTTCTATCATTTCATTAGGCACTTCTACTTTAGCATTTTCACTTACTTTAGATAGACATTCTTCAAAGTATTTATCTTCAATATCAGCAAGTTTATGTCCTTTAATATGTGCTTCTACTTCTGCTTTTAATGTTTCTAAAGAGTTAACTCCTTCCATATTTAAATCTTTAAAGAAGTCTTCATTATATTCTGGAAGTAATTTTTCTTTTATACTATTTACTTTTACTTTAAAAGTAACTTTTTGTCCTTTTAACTCCTCACTATGATAGTTTTCTGGGAATGTTAAATCTATATCTTTTTCTTCATTTATTTCCATTCCTACTATTGCTTCTTCAAAACCAGGTATAAATGAGTGACTACCTATTGTTAAGTCATAGTTTTCTCCTTTACCACCATTAAATGCTTTACCATCTTTAAAACCTTCAAAGTTTATGTTAGCAATATCTCCTTCTTCTACTTTACCAGTTTTTTCTTTTAATTCAGCATATCTTTCTCTTAAGTGATCTAATTCATGATTTACTTCTTCTTCTGTTACAGTAGCTTCTTCTTTTTTTATTTTTAAGTCTTTGTATTTACCAAGTTTTACTTCAGGTTTAAATATAATAGTAAATTTAACTTCTAACTTATCACTAGTAACTGATTTTATATCTACACTAGGTCTACATGCTATTTTATTTACTAAGTCTTTGTTTTCTTCTATTAGTTTGTCATATAATGTAGGAATAGCATGATCTACTGCATCCATATATAAACTTTCTACACCAAACTTTTTTACATATACATCATATGGTACTTGTCCCTTTCTGAAACCATCTACTTTTACATCATTTTTTTTATGTTCAAAAACATGTTTTAATAAATCATTCCATTCTTCTTTTTCCATAGTCATTATAATTTCTTTATTCATAAATATTCCTCCTTATTTTACACTTACTATTTTTACTTTATAAACTCCATCTGGGCTACTTACTTCTACTGTTTCTCCAACTTTTTTATTTAGTATTGCAGCCGCGATTGGGCTTTCGTTAGATATTTTATTATTAAATGGATCTGCTTCTTGACTACCTACTATTCTGTATTCTTCAGCTTCATCATCTCCATCATACTCTAGTTCTACTGTTGAACCTATTTGAACAGTATCAGAGTCAGTACTATCATCAATGATAGTTGCATGTTCTAATATATATTCTACTTCTTTAATTCTTGCTTCTAATTTTGCTTGTTCATCACGCGCACTATCGTATTCAGCATTTTCACTTAAATCCCCTAGTGCTCTGGCTTCTTTTAAAGCATTTAGAACTTCATTTCTTTTATCTGTTTTTAAATGATTTAACTCTGTTTCAAGTTCTAAATAACCTTCACTAGTTAAAAAAAATTCTTTTTGTTTCATTTTATCAATTCTCTCCTTAACAGTTTATAATAATACCAAAAAATTACGATTTTGTCAATCTATTGGCACTCTTAATATATCATTTTTATTTACCTTAAATGGTACTTTGATATATAATTCTTCTTTAGGATGTCTTGCTGTATCAACCATTTCTCCTTCTTCATTTAGCATATAATCAAGTGTAAATCTTTGTGGATTAGTATTAGGTCCAAATATCTCTATTTCACTTCCTATTTTGAAATTATTTCTCTGCTCTATTTTAACTAATTCTCCCACTTCTTTTACTATTCCTAAAAAGTCTTGATTAGATACTTCTTCTCTACCTAAATAGTACTGTTCATTTACACCAGGTTCTTTATCAAAGAATTGTGATTTATTCTCCCTATTAGAAACTCTATTTAGTACTTTTTTATAGTAAGAAAGTTTTTCTTCGGTTAAGCATTTATTTTCTATCATATCTCTTACTCTTTTATAAGCATCTACTACTGTAGCTATATAGTACATACTACGCATTCTTCCTTCTATTTTTAAAGAAGAAACTCCTATATTAATTAAATCTTCTAAGTAGTCTATCATACTTAAGTCTTTACTTGCTATTTGAAAGTCTGTATAGTCCTCCATATTAAAGACAAACCTACATACCTGAGAGCATCCTCCTCTATTAGAGTCTCTCTTTGTTACATAGTTTGAAAGTACACATCTTCCACTATAACTTGTACACATAGCGCCATGTATGAATACTTCTAACTCTAAGTTAGTATTGTTTTTTATGTCTATTATGTCTTCTTTAGAACATTCTCTTCCAAGTACTACTCTAGTAGCATTTAAACTTTCCCAAAATTTAAATGTATATTTATTAGTACTACTTTCTTGTGTACTTATATGTATTTCAGGTTTTAATTTAAGTTTATTTATTCTTTTAATAACACTCATATCACTTACAATAAATGCATCTACTCCAAGATTACTTAAAGTACTTAGATATTCATCTAAACCATTTAAATCATTATTATGAAATAATATATTTACTGTTACATATACTTTTTTATTTAAGTTATGGGCAAATAAGACTGCTTCTTTTATATCGTCAATACTAAAGTTATTTGCATTAGCTCTTAAACTATAATTATAGCCTCCTATATAAACAGCATCTGCTCCATATGTTAAAGCCCATTTGAGTCTTTCTAAGTCACCTGCTGGGCTTAATATTTCAGTCATTTAAATCACCTACTTTATATGCTATTTTATTTTCTAAAAAGTAATTATCTACTCCTAATAATTTATCTAAATCTTTATTATTATAATTATTTAGTATTATTTTAGTTTCTTCTTCATTAATATTACTTAAATTAATTATTTTATTTATACTAGTAAGATCATCTAAGTATTTATTTGCACTAAAGATTTTACTGCTAAATATACATGTACCACATTTCTCTTCTTTTATTAATAATTTATAATTACTTATTTTTTCAGATATTTCTTTTTTATTATCTAGTAATTTATTTTTATAATCACTAAATGAACTTATTAAGTGTCTTTTACTATACATTAAGTTATTTTTAGATATAAAGTACATAAATAAGTTACTAGATGTTCTATTTATTATTTCTTTTATTTCCTCTATTGTTAAATCATTATTTATAAGTACACTTAGAAAACCTAATTCTTTAAAGTAATTTATACTATCATAGTTATTTATAATATGGTTTTGACTTATTACTATTTTTTCTTTAGGAAGAAAATATGTTAATCCTAAGTCTTCAATAAAGAAATATTTTATATTAGTTAGTTTATTTAATATACTTTTTATGTTTTCTATATCTGTTTTATGCATAAATTTATTTATTATTACACTTACACTATATTTACTTGCTAGTTTGTTAATTTCTTCTAAAGAATAGTATACATCAAAACCTATGCTATAACCTTCTAGTGGCAAGATTAAGTTATCTAAGGAAATATCTTTGCTATTTGGAATTATATAAAAGTTATTCATTATTAGTCCTTTCTAGGAGATATAATCCATCTCCAACATTTATTTTAGTCACTTTAAATTCAGTTTGATTATCCATGTAAGAAATAAAGTCTTCTATTTTTCTTACTAAACTTCTTATTCTTCTTTTCTTTATTTCATTACTTTTACCTACTAAACCATGAAAATCCATATTATCTATTAAAATATAGCCATTATTATTTAAGTTATTTTTATAGATATTTAAAAATTCTTTATTTTTACCTTTAGCAGCATCTATAAATATTAGATCATATTTACCATCTATTTTAGTTTCTAATGCATCTCCAAATACTAAAGTTATTTTATCTTTAAAGATACTACTTTCTATATTTTCTTTAGCTATTTTATATCTATCTATATCTCTTTCTATAGTTGTAACATTAACTCCCATAGTGCTCATTTTAAGTGCTGAGTAACCTATAGCAGTTCCTATTTCAAGTGCAGTTTCAATATTCTTTTCTTCAATGAAATTAAGTAAAAACTCTACTCCTTCTTTTCTTAAAATAGGAACATTTTCTAAAAGTGCATATTCTTCTATTTTAGAAAAGAAACTATTAGTATTCATACCATAGCCCTTCTTTCCTTAACTTTCTTATTTGTTCTTCATGTTCTCCTAGTGTTTTAGAATAATATATTTTATTATTCTTATCACTTACAAAGTAATAATATTCACTTTGTGTGTAATTAATAGTATCTTTTATTATATTAACTACTGGATTACATATAGGCCCAACCGGAAGTGAAATACCAGTGCAATATGAACTTGTGTTATATTTATTATCACATTTATTTAAATCACTATAATTTAAATCTCTTTCAGTTAAATCAACTTTTATAGCATAATAAGTCGTTACATCACTACCTAAATTCCAACCATTATTAAGTCTATTCATAAATACACCTGCAATTTTACTTGCTTCATTACTTCCACCACTTTCAAGTGTTACTATACTAGAAAGTGTTAGAATTTCATGTATTGTATATTTACTATTTTCAAGATCACTTTTAATAGTAGAAAATTTTTTATTAGTGTTATTTAAAAGCATTTCTATTATTTGCTTTGAATTATAAGTTTTAAGAATACTATAAGTATCAGGATATAAATATCCTTCTAGACTATAATATATGTCTTTATTTAATATTTCATCAGTTAAAAACCAGTACTTATCTATTAAACTTTTTAAATATGTTTTATCACCTAAAGTATTTAAAAATTCTTCTTCTGTTATATTAGTAGTACTTGTTACTTTCTTAATTAAATCTCTTACATTATTACCAGGAAAAAACTCAAGTGTTACTTCATCTAAATTAATGCTTTTATCACTATTTAATATGTTTAATATTTCTATACTACTCATATCAGTACTTATTTTATACATTCCTACTTTAAAGTTTTGTTTCTTAGTTATTTTAGAGTATGCTTTTAATAAAAAAGCATTTTTTATTATTTTTTCACTTTCTAGTCTATCTATTATTTGATATCCAGTATCGCCTGATTTTATTTCAAAATTATAGTATTTTTCTTCTTTAGTTACTGGACTAAATTCTTTTAGAATTATACCTAGTACTATTAAAAAAAATACTAATAATAAAATAATAATAGTAAGCACTAATCTCTTTTTATTTAGTTTTTTATTTTTCATCCTTTTCTCCATTTTGTAAACTATTTAATACTTCATTAATTAGTTTATAGTCATTTTCTTCTTTAACTGGAAATAATTTGTATTTGCCATTTTTTTCTTCATATATACTTACATAACATAAAGTATCTTTATTACTTTTTTCTCCTTTAGTATAAACAACAAAGTTTTTATTATTTACCCCTTCCATAGTAAAAACTACGTTATATTTAACTAATTTTCCATTTTCTTCAAATTCTATTATATTATTTTCCATTTTTACTCCTATTTAAGTATGTTTCTAGTATTAAACTAGCAGCTAGTTTATCTACTACTTTTTTTCTATTTTCTCTTCTTGTACCATTATCAATTAACATATTATTTATTATTACAGAAGTTAGTCTTTCATCTTCTAACACAACTTCTTTGTTATATCTTTCTTCAAGTAAAGACTTAAAAATTAAAGTTTCTTCACTTCTTTTACTAATAGAGCCATCTAAGTTAATAGGATTACCTAGAACAATTTTTTCTATGTTATATTTTTGAAAGTAAGTATCTAAACTACTTAGAAGTTCTTCTAAAACATTATATCTTATTGTTTCAATGGGACTAGCTAGTACTTTACTTTCATCACTTAAAGCAACACCACATGTTTTAGTCCCATAATCAAGTCCTATTACTCTCATTTAGTAAACTCCCTTAACATAAGTTCAGTTAAATCTCTTCTATTAATTTTAGACATTTTACTTCTTGAATCTTTATAACTTGATATATAGCCTATTTCTCCAGTTAAAATGTATTCAGTTATTTGTTTGTAAGCATTATAGCCTCTTTCATTCATATCATTTATAACTTCTTTAAGAGTCTCACGGTCACTTTCTAGTTTAATTTTATCAGTATTAATTAAAATAGTTTCTTCCATACTTCACCTCTCCAAAGTAATTATACTAAATTATTGAGTTTTTTTCAATATTAGGACTTGAAAACTAATATAAAGTTGTGCTATAATTTACTTATGGTTCCTTAGCTCAGTTGGTAGAGCAACCGACTCTTAATCGGTGGGTCTAGGGTTCGAATCCCTAAGGAACCACCATTAGTAAATTTTAGTCCTTAGTATAAGGACTTTTTTATATAAAAAATATAACTTTATAGTTATATTTTTTTTATTACAAACAAGATAAATAAATATGCATATTTGAAAGGTTTACACTCTTTACATTTTTCTTTTATATATTTAGTAGTTTCATTATATGTTGCCACTTTATCTGCAAGAGTTACAATAAAACCCTCTACACTTTTAGGTGGTATTATTGTAAGCGGCCACATATGTTTAAGTATTATATCTTTTTCCTTGTTATTCAAATTAAATTCTTTTATTGCATTATTAAGTGATATTCTAGGATGTTTAAAGCCATGAAGTCTTACTTCGTTTGTTCTCCAGTCATATAAATAAAAATCGTGTAAAAGTGCAGCTCTTGCAGCACTTTTATAATCTAACTTTAATTTTTTACATATTTTATAGCTTATATATGCAACACTATAAGAATGTTCGTAAGTATTGGTATCAAAGTGTTGTCTAAAGTCATTCATAAGTTTTACTTTTTTATTATTTAAAATATCTTTAACTATATAATTAAATTCTTCTTTCATATAAATCACTATTTAATTATACTCTAAAGTTTAAAAAAAAGAAAGCATTTGCTTTCTAATTCTCTGTATAGAAGAATATATTTTTAGTTTCTACATTCTTTTTACTAAATAAACCTTCAACTACACTAGTTAGTTTTTTTTCTGAACCTATAGTTGGATTTAATTCTACAATTATATATCCATTAGTACTTGTTAGTGTTCCTCCAGTTATATTTATTTTAATGTTATCTTTATAAGCAGGATTTTCTTCTATATAAATTACACTTCCTGTTTTTTCTATTCCATTACCACATTCTACTGGAGTTACTTTTTTACCAGTTGCAGTTAATGTACCGTCAGTAATATTTAGAGTACCTGATTTAATTCAAATTACTCCATCTCCTGATAGTTCTCCAGACAAAGAATTTACAAATAATTCTTTGTAAATTCTTAATTATAAATTAATGTATTTTCATCAAGCACTTTACCAGTTAATTCTCCACTAATAGTAGTACCTTCTATTTTTTCTGGATTATATATTCTTAAAATAGAAGCATTAGCATTATCAGATAAATTAAATTTATTATTTTCAAGTATATTTATCTTTAGAGTAGATTTATTTCCTACTACTCCATAATTTTTATTTACTTCTGCAAAAATAGCATCACCTGTTACGCTTATACCACTGTTATTCACAGTTGGTGCTTCAAATGTATCTTTAATCGCATTTAAAGTACTATCTTTAAGTGTTAATTCTCCCGTTTTAATACCAATTGGTGTTATACCTGTTAGGTCAGAATTTTCAATATTAAGTATACCAGTTTGTGGATTAAATATTGTCATACTACTAGAGTTAAGCTCCGAATTTAATATATTAATATTTGAGTTAATAGTATCACTTCCATTACCAAAAACGGAATATCCTTCTGATTTAACTTTTGTATTATCAAGTACTAAAGAAGTATTACTTCCATATACAAATATACCATTATCTTTAGAAGTTATTTCTACATCTTTTAGTTTTAAATAAGTATTATATTTTCCTTTACCACCAACAGTAAATGTATAAGCATCTTTAGTATTATCACCTTTATCAAGAATTATATAACCATTATAAATATTTAATTTTATATCTGCATATGAGTTGTCTATTCTAAATAAAGCAGTTTCATTTTTAGTAATTTTAGTACTTATAGTTTTATCATTTAAATCTAAATATGCATTATAATTCTTAATATTAGGGCGAATTAATAAAGCACTTAGTTTTATATCTTTTTCTAATTTAACAGGATTTTCTTCACTACTATTTCTTAGTAAAGTTAGTAAATTACTAGTTTTATAGTAGTTACCATTTACTGATAAAGTAACATCTTCACTTTTTATTTTACCTGTACTTAAATAAGTTTCTTTTAACATTTTACCATTATAATATATAATAAACTTAATTAGTTTAGAACTATTATCATCCATTTTAATACGCATTTCAAGTGGAGTTACTTTGTTTCCATTTAAATCTAATGCTATACCAGCATTAAAGTCTACCCATTCATTATTATAAAATACTTTTAGATAATTGTTCTCATTATATATATCACTTTGATCTTTAAACTCTGCAATTATTTTAATTTTTTTACCTACAAATTTTGGATATTTAATATTAATAGTTTGTTTACCTTCATTTCCTTCAAAGAAACCATTTTCTACTCCTTCAGAATATTCATTATTATATACTATTGTAGGAATATCTCTATAGTATGGATATAGTATTAAATCTCTAGTAACACCCTCATTTAAATCAACATGAGTAGTTGCATATGGTGTTTTTCTCCATTCATTTTCAAAAACTGTTCCTTTTTTTGGTTTTACTATGATAGTTTTATCCTTTCTAGTTTTTTCTCCTTCTAAAACAAGTTCTTTATCAAGTAGTTTACTGGCTGTTTGATAGTATTTAACTAAGTATTCAAATTTAGCATTTTCACCAAATTTCACTGTGTATGTTATAGTATATTTTTCATTCCATTTAACTATAATAGTTTTATCCTCTTTATCAGTTACTTCAAGCCTAATAGTTTCTTTACCATCTACCCATGGCTTATCTTCTCCATTAATTAAAGTCCCCACTACATCAAAGTCAGTTGGACTAACTAATGATAGTTCGATATAGTTCTTATTAGTATCTACATCTTTTTTAATTATGCCATTATAAGTTACTGTTAAAGTTTCTTTATTAAATTTAACATTCTCACTTTCAAGAAAACTTCCTACTGGAGTATACCTTCTCTCAATAGTATAATTTAAACTATTTATTTTCTTATCAAAGTCTACTTCTCCATTTTCATCAAAGAAAACAACCTTGTATCCTTCTTTTTGATAAGTTTTAAATAAATAATCTTTATCCAATAAACTATTATATGGTGTTACTATTGTTTCAATTGTGTTACCTTTTTCATTTAGTATATTAACACTTACTAAAATCATTAGATTACCATAGTCTTTATTGCCTTCATTTTCTTTAGTATCAATAAATAAAGAATTATTATTACTTTTAAAACTAAAGCTTAGTACTGTTGCAGGTACTATGAATTTATTATTTTCAAATTTAACTCTTTCATTACTAATTGAGTTATCATCTACTTTTTTATCAAAAGTAATTTCTATTAATTTTTCTTCATCATTTACATAGAATATGTTTAAATCTTTAAGTAATTTATTAGTTTCTTCTTCACTTAAAGTTTTAAAGTTTTCTTCTTCTAATAGATACCATTTTTTAGTAAAACTACTATAATAATAAGTTTCAAGTTTTAATATTTCAGTAGTATCAAGATCATTAATAAAATTATTAAAGTCTTCTTTAGCTTTTAAAGCTCTTTTTTCATTTACTACAGTATTACCATCAAATCTAGTAATTCCTACTATATATGTATCTTCGTTATATTTACCATCTTCTTTAACAGTAGTTAAAGCATTAAGATTAAATATAAATGTAAATGATAAAATTAAAGTAAATAATATTTTTTTAATTTTTTTCATTTTAATCCTTCCTATTTTATTTTTACATTAGTTATTTCTTTAATTAATTTTTCATTAAAATTAATCCCAGTAGATTTTACTTCTACATTTTCATGTAGTGTTCCATCTATTTCAAGTAAATCAAAACTTCCATTTACTTTAACATTATCTTTTGTTACATATAATTTAACTTGTCCTAAAGTAGAGCCATCTACTTTTTCAATTAAATAATTAATTACAGGTAATTTTTCCCATTTAGCAACTAAAGTAATGTTCTTTGTAACTTTCTTGTCAAAGTTATATAGTTTACCATTTAAGTACCAACCTAAGAATTTGTATCCATTTTTTACTGGATCTGAAGGTTTAGTTACTTTGTCATTTTTCTTAACCTTTAGGTCGTTAATTACACTTTCACTATCTGTATTAAATTTAACTATATAAGTTTTAGTTTTAACTGGAGTTTCTGGTTCTTCTTGAACATTGTTTTTAGTCCATTTAGCAACTAATTTTAAATCAGAAGTCACTTCTTTATTAAAGTCATATTTTTCTTCTCCAAGATACCAGCCATCAAAAGTATAACCTTCTTTTTTAGGTTCTTCTATAGTTTCAACTTTATCTCCTTTATTTACATTTACTACTGTTTCTTTACCATCAATATCAAATGTAACTTCATACTTTATTTTACTACAACTACAAGCAGAAATAAATAAAGCACTTAAGATTAAAACTACTAACTTTAAGTTTCTCATTTTTTCTCCTTTCTGGCTTATAAAATAAAAGGGGCATATATAGTTAAAACTTCAACTAAAATGTCCCTTTTTATTCATTTATAACACCCACCTACAAGTTAATTATATCACATTAATTTTAAAAATTCTACTACTTACTAATAGAAAATAATATAAAAAGAAAGTAAAATTAATTAATTTTACTTTCCATTATTTCTATAACTTTATCTCTACCTATTTTAGTAACTTTACTAAAATATATTATTTCATCTCCATATGCTATATCAATGGTGTTTTCTATTAGTTTGTTTTGTTTATCCCTCATAGATTTCTTAACTTTATCATACTTAGTACATACTACTGTTACTGGTAAATTATAGTACTTAAGAAAATCATACATAATTAAATCATTTTCAGTTGGTTTATGTCTATAATCAATAAGTAAAAAAACATGTTTTAAGTTAGGTCTATTCATTATGTATTCTTCTATCATGATACCAAATTTTTCTTGTTTTTTATTACTTACAGCAGCATAACCATATCCAGGAACATCCACTAAATAACATAAGTCATCTATTCCATAGAAATTAAGTGTTTGTGTTTTACCTGGTTTAGCACTCGTTCTTGCTAAGTTTTTCCTATTAACTAAAGCATTTATAAAACTAGATTTCCCCACATTACTTCTACCTAACATTAAAAATTCGGGCTTGTTATCTGTAGGATATTGTGTAGTTCTAATAGCTACATTAGATAATTCTACTTTATCAAATTTCATCAATATTCTCCTCTTCTTAATATATATTATACAAGAAAAGAGGTTCTTTAGCAACCTCCATTTATTTCATAAGGACTAGAAGAAGAACCGTTTCCTGATAACCATAGTGCACAAGACTTAATGCTTATAACAGGACGAATACCGAGCGAAGTCGTACCAACGCTATTACTATTTAAGTAGCCTGGACTATTAGAACCACCAACGCGCCAAATGTACGAATGACTACCCGCCCAGTGGCTAGGTGAAAATATCCACCACGATACACTTTCCGTTATACTTTCACCACTACTATTTAGATAATACCATGCATATGGGCTTATTAATTTCATGAGCACTCTGCCACCAGCATATGCTATTTCATCTGCTGTCATTAGTCCTATTGGATATATTAGTTTTGCTTCACTATTACTTCCTGAAAATGCATCTTTAATATTTGTACAATTATATGTTGGTATTTTATTTGTTCTTAGTCTTTCATACGATGAATAGTAAAATTTTGAACTTGTACTATATGTTTGACCTGATGCTAACTCTCTATCATTACAATATACTGCTTCTGTACTTATATATTTTGAGTAACTTGATAAG
>USFF01000009.1 GCA_900553835.1 uncultured Mycoplasmatota bacterium | reverse complement strand
GTGTTAATTTATGCAAATAGTAGAATATGAAAATAAGTATTTAGGAGATGTCAAAAACTTATTAGTTGAACTTGAAGAGTATATTGTATCAATAGATAAAGATCATTTGGATCAAGTTCATCCTGAATATAGGGAAAAAATGGCTGTTTTAGATTTAGAAGAAGTTAATAAGAACAACGGTAAATGTTATTTGGCAGTAGAAAATAATAAAGCAATTGGCTTAATCATGGGTTGCATATTCCCATATGATGAATATGATTATCTAGACTATAAATGTCCAAAAAGAGGAGAAATTACAGAATTAATCGTTACAAATAAAATTAGAAGTAAAGGCATAGGTCAAGAACTAATAAATAAAATGGAAGAATACTTTAAATCCGTTGGATGTGAATATGTAATAGTAGATGTTTTCGCCTACAATGATATTGGCAAGAATTTTTATAATAAAAAAGATTATCATTCAAGAATGGAAACAATGATAAAGAAAATATAGAGAGGGAAGTAAACAATATGAAACATGAAATGAAATTAAACAATGGACCATTTGACCAAATAAAAAATGGAACAAAGACTATAGAATTAAGATTAAATGATGAAAAAAGACAATTGCTAAAAATTAAGGATTTAATAGAATTTACTAATAGAACTAACAACGAAAAAATGTTAGTTGAAATCGCGAACATATATCATTATCCATCATTCGAAGAATTATATAAACATTTTGATAAGGTAGCAATGGGATATGATGAAGATGATATAGCTGATCCGAAAGATATGGAAGAATATTATTCGCCAGAAGAACAATCTAAATATGGTGTATTAGGTATTAAAATTAAAAAAATGTAATTTTATTAGTAAAATATGCCAAGTTGGGTGTGGACAAATATTTATAGTGAAATTAAAAAAGGCTTAGTAAAATAAAGGAAAACTAAGTCTTTTCATTTTATTAAAAACAATGATTTTATATTTTGGAGCCATTTGTAGAGCCACTCTGCTAGAGATTAGCTGGAATAAAATAAAACATAAAGGTAATAAAAGCCCCATTTTTAAAAAAAATTAATGAGTGGACAGTGGTAAAAAGCCTTAAAAATGCTAGCCATGTGGAAGTGGTAAAAAATATAAGCAATGTTGTGGCAAATAACCCATAAAATAAGGAGATAAGTTTCTTTTTAATAAAAAATGTGAATAAATTTATTTCGATTTAATTTTATGTTTAAAATAAATTTTTAATAATTAATACATTTTTATTGAAAATGTTGATGTATTTTTTACTTTTAATATGGTATTATAATTATAAGGAGGAGTAGACTGTGATAAAGAAGTATATTAAAAAGTGTGAAATGTATTCTATGATTATTTCTATACTTATGATTATTTTATCTTTATTTTTGATATTTAAACCAATTAAATCTATCGAAACATTTATATTAATATTTTCAATTATATTACTTGTTAATGGAGTTATTGGTATTATTACATATTTTACAATTGAAAATGAAGAGAGATTATTTAGTTTTGATTTACTCAGTGGGATTACAAACATTATAGCTGGCATACTTGTTTTCATTTATCGAAGTAGTTTAATAGAAGTATTCCCAGTTATGTTAGGTATTTATGTAATAATAAGTAGTTTATTAAAGATGCAAATTTCAATTAATTTAAGTACTGTACCTAAAAGTAATTGGGTGTTACTTGTTATTATGTCTATTTTAAATATGATAATAGGTGTGCTATTAATTACTAACCCATTTGAGTCTATTATAACTATTACAAGCTTGTGTGGTATTTTCCTACTAATAAGTGAAGTCATTAGTTTAATAGAAGAAATATATGTTTTAGTTAAGATAAAAAAAGTAGAAAAATTAATAAAATAAGAAGGCATGCCTTCTTATTTTATTTACAAAATCTGATAAACTATTAAATTATTTTAATATGTGTTATAATTTATACGTGATTTGTTATGAAGAAAATTATTATGAGTTTTTTAATCGTTATTTTAATTTTTCTTGGTTTTTATTTTAAATCTTATAAATATAAAGATAATATTAATAACGAAAAGATATTTAATGATTATCTATCTAAATATGAGAATAATCTAATGGTAGGAAAAGAAGAATTAAGTGAAAAAATAACTAAGGTTGAAAAAGAAAAAGAAAATTTTAAAGAAAATTTAACTAGTAAAATGATTACTTTTATTGGCGATTCTGTTATGCTTGGAGCTGAAAAAGTTATAAAAAAGAAGTTTAAAAATGCATATGTTGATGCAGCTATTTCAAGAACTGCTTGGGTTTTAAATGAAGCCGTTGAAACGGCAAGGTCTAAAGGTAAACTTGGAGATATTATAGTTATTAATTTAGGTGCGAATGGAGACTGCTCTTTATCTTGCAAGAAACAAGTACTAGATAAACTTAAGAATAAACAAATTTTTTGGCTTAACACTACTAATTATGATTATGTTAATGAAAGACTTGATAGTTTGGCTAAAGAGTATAGTAATTTATATATTATTGATTGGAAAAATTTAAGTAAAAATCATAGTAATTATTTTAATAGTGATAAGATACATTTAACTACATTTGGTGCTCAAGAGTTTGTAGAAACTATTTTTAACTCTGTTTATGAGGTTAATGCTAAAAAATATGATGAAGAAAAGAATAAACTTCAAGATGATTATAATTCTAAATTAAGAAATGAAATTAGTTTTTATGGTGATAATACTTTAGTAAATAATTTCAATTATTTAGTTGATAAGTTTGATGGAAATAGATTTTATAAAACAGAGTGCTCTGATATATCTGAGTTAATAAATGAGGAAATTAAAAATAATACTTTAAGTAATAAAATAGTACTTGTTTATGATAATAAATGTAATATTAAAATAAAAACTAATAGTAAAGTTTATTATTATGATGGTGATATTAATAAGGTTATTAATGATATACAAAAAAACATATAGATATCAAATCTTATATGTTTTTTGTTTACCATCTATCACATGTTAAATTGTATTTATTACATAATTTTTCATCAAGTATTATTCCTACATCTCCATACATATCTCCACACATACCTTGTGTGATGTTAATATTAGGGTCTTTTAAAAGTTTTTCTGCTTCAGTTTCGCTATTAAATTCTTCTGGTAATTTATATATATTTTCATCAAGAATTACTAGATAGTTATATTTATATGATATTGTTCCATTTTCTTCGCTATAATTATATTCAAAATTTGCTACGTTTCTTTGTTTGCTTGATTTTATTTTTTCTAATTTTTCTACAATCCTTTTTTCTATGCTTTTATCTCTTGTTAGTTTAGAACTCAATTCATCAAATTTGCTTTCTGGTATTGTTCCTTCGCTGTTATCATAGTGTTCATCTGAAATTATGCTTAGATACTTTGTATCTTTTTTATTTAAGTAATTTTTAAATACTTCATTAAAGTTCGTTGTTATATAAACGTTTCCACATAGTGATGGGATTTTATACCATTCAATAACTAATAGATTATCATTTAAGTTTATTTTATCTATAGTTGATGAAACTTTTTTATTAACTGTTATACTATAATAAATTTCTGGGCTTTCTATTTTATAGTTAACTCCTTCTAACTTATTTATTACTATTATTTCTCCATTTACACGATGTTCTTCTTCTTTTTTATAGTTTGTATCTACTCCAAGTTTTATGTTTGTATTATTTATTTTATCTACTAAATTTTTACTACCTTTAACTGTTATTTTAACGTTTTTGCTGTAGTTATAAAAGTTATGAACAGTAATTATTTTATTATCTTCATATACATTAATAGCTGTTATTTGTGGGTTTTTAATAGTTATAGTTTTAGTAATTATTTCTTCTCTTCGAGTTTCTTCATTATTTTTATTAATTTTTTCCCATTTAGCAGTTAAAGTAATGTTTTCTGTTATTTTAGTTGATGGATCAAATTTCTTTCCATTTAATTGCCACTCGATAAATTTGTATCCTTCTTTTTTAAGAGGTTCTAGTTTTCCAAGAATTGTGTTTTCTTTAACTATTCTTTCTTCTATTTTATTACTGTCATCTTTAAAAGTTACTGTGTAAGTTTTGACATCCGTCTTTATTTTCTCTAGTACTTCTTCTTCATTTATATACTCTTTTATGTCAATAAATACATTAAAATTATTGGTGTAATCAGGGTTTTCTTTTATTTTGTTTTTTATTTCGTTATAGTCAATATTTTCGTAATCAGTAATTAGATTTATTTAAGAAAATGCAATGCTATTTTCTCTTGCTTTATCCATAATCATTATTATGCTTTCTAGGTATGTTTTATTAGTGAAGTCTAGATTTTTATATATGTCTTTAGCATCATTATTTATGAGTTCACTTTCAGTTACCTTGTTTTCAATAGACGAACATATTTCTTTTTCTCCGTAATCATTAGTGCATTCAAAGTAAGTTTCTTCAAATACTAGTTTAACTAATGGGTTTATACTTACATATAATGTATATGTTTCTTTTTTTAGTTCTTTTTTGTTATTAGTATTTTTGTTTTTATAAAGAAATATTCCAAGTAAACAAACTACTACTATTATAGTTATAATTCCAAATATTATTTTTTTATTTTTAAATATCTTTTTCATAAAGCACTTCCTTTTTAATTTTTCTTTATCATATCACATTTTTAGCTTAAATGATATATTTATTTTAAAAAATTATTGAAAAAATGTACCAAATATGGTATTATATAAAACCGATATGTTGGTGGGGGGTAGTATGGAATTTTGTAGTGTTCAAGATTTGAAAAATTTCTTATTTAAACAAAAGTTTTTGGGTAGTGGATCTCAAGGCTCTTGTTTTGTTAATTTTGGAAGAAATACTGTTTATAAAATTTTTAATGCTTTTTTAATAGATGAAGAAGATCCTTGTTATAGTTATAATGATATAATGAGATTTAGCTTGGTTAAAAACGGGTCTTTTGTGTGGCCAGTAGACATTATAAAAGTTGGTAATGTAATAGTAGGTTATACTATGCCTTATGTTAATTCTGTTGATTTGTTTAGGATAAATCCTTTAAAGATTAATTTAGATTTATTAAAAAATTTTATAAATAAGACTTATGAAGATATCAATTTAATTACTTTAAGAGATATTAAAATTTATGACTTACTTTATAATATAATGTTTAGTGAAAATGGTTTTAAAGTTATAGATACTTTGGAGTATTCAAGTGGTAAAATAAATTATTTATTAAACAGGGGTTATTTTGATTATGCGATTATGCTTTTTTTAGTAGACGGATTTTTTGACTCAGTTATTTATGATGATAACCTCTTAAAGGAAATGTATTTAAATAGAGATGTTTCTTCAATTTATTTTATTGATGAGTTTAGAAAAAAACTTTCTAATTTACTAGATAAAGATATTACTAAACTCGAAGATGCTAAAAAACTTGTACTTTATAGAAACGGTGAGTATGTTAGAGATTTAAAACTTCTTTAAAAACTCTTTAGTAATTTTAAATATTGTGATAAAATATTAATATAGAGGTGAAGAAAATGGTAGCAATATATATAGGCGGAGTTCTTGTTATAATATTTTGTTTTATTGGAATATTTTATTTAACTAAAAGTGAACAAGTTGTAATGCTAGTGTATAAAATGAATATGTGTGATAAGGAAATTAATGAGTTTTTGGATATTAAGGAAAGTTTAATTATTAGAATTCTTAATATTATAAGTAGAGAGTTAAAGGCAGAATATAAGATATTCGATAAGGTTAAGAATATTAAAACTAGTAAGATTAATAATTATGAAAGAGATATTTTACTTACAGAAGCTTTTGAAGAGGTTAATAAGATTTATTTAGATAATCCTGATTTAAAGAATATTAAAAGTTTTGATGGACTTATTAAAGATGTTAAAAAGAATGAAATTAAGTTAGTAAGTTTAAGAACACTTTATAATAAGTGTACTTTAGAATTTAATGATTTATATAAGAAATTTCCTTATAATGTGATATGTAAAATAAGAAAATTTAAGTTAAGAAGTGTTTATCAAGGTAAAGAATTAAATGGTGAGATAGAAAAAGAGTTAAATTTTTCATTTTAACTCTTTTCGTTTAAGTCAAAATTAACTTCTTTTATTCCATTACTTTTTAGAAAATTGTTTGCTCTTGAAAATGGTTTGCTTCCAAAGAAACCATTGTTTGCTGAAAATGGACTTGGGTGTACACTTTCTATTATTAAGTGTTTTTTATTTGTTATAAATACTTTTTTGTTTCTTGCGAAGTTACCCCATAATATAAATACTATAGGTGTTTCTTTGTTATTAAGAAGTTTAATGATGTGATCTGTTAGAAGGTTCCATCCTAAGTTTTGATGTGAAGCGGCTTCATCTTTTTTTACTGTAAGTATACTATTTAGTAAAAGTACTCCTTCTTTAGCCCATGAAGTTAAGTCTCCGCATTCGGGTTCAGTTATTCCTAAATCTGTTTTAATTTCTTTAAAAATGTTCTTAAGAGAAGGTGGAAGTTTAACTCCCTTTTGTACGGAAAAGGATAAACCATGTGCTTCTCCTTCGCCATGGTATGGATCTTGCCCTAGTATAACTATTTTTACATCTTTATATGGTGTTAGTTTTAAGGCATTAAATATGTTATCAAATTCTGGATAACATGTACTTTCTTTGTATTTTTCTTTTATTAAGTTCATAAATTTTTTAAAACCCAAACTATTCCATATTGGCGCTAGTATATCGTCCCAGTCATTTCCTATCATTTTAATCACCATATTTATTGTATCATAAATTATTCTAATTTGTTTATTGATTTGTAAATTATATATGAATTTAGTGTAATTAAAACTAACATCATGATATCAATTATATTCCATACTATAGAAGTGTTTATGAATATTCCCGTAAATATAGATAAACTTATAATTATTTTTGTTAGATTTATTAATTTTTTATTATTTGTTAAATATTCTACATTACTTGTTCCTATGTAAATTCCAGATATTGTTGCAGATGAAGATAACAGAGTAATTATAAGATTTAAAAGATAGTTACCTATGTTTCCGTAGTGAAAAATAAAAGCATTTTTTAGAAGAGCAAAATATGATAAAATGTTTTCGTTTGTTTTTAATTTATACGTTAAAAGAAAGATGCTTATTAGTGTAGATATAACAAAAACTAAAAAATAAGAAGCTATTACGAGGGTGTTTGCCGTTGTTTCTTTGCTTTCATCATTTATTCCGCTTGACATACCAGTTGTTCCTATAAGGAGTTCATTAAGAAATATACTTCTTTTTATTCCAATTATTAAACTTATTAATATACTTTTAATGTTAAACAAATCTTTTAAAATCAGTTTTATAATTTGGGGTAAATAATTTATATTTTTTATAAAAGATATAAGTAATAAACTTAATATGAATAAAGTTATGACCGGCATGACTCTGTTTAGTGTTTTTCTAATTTCACTAGTATCGTTTGTTATTAAAAGTGTGACTAATATTATTGTGATTATTAGTAGTATTTTCTTATTTACTTCTAATGTATTAGAAACTATGTTTGATTGGAGTAATAGGAAAAAAATTGAATATGTGATTACAAATGATATTAAAACAACTATACTTAATGTGTTTTTTTTAAGGCCAAATTTTGCTATATAGTAAGGACCACTTACGTATTTGTTATTTTTCTTTTGTTTGTATTTACTTCCTAAGAAACTTTCTGCATAAACAATACTTGAAGTTAGAAGTGTGAATATAATCATCCATATTACTGTACTGGGCCCACCAATATAAAGGGCCATGCTGGTACCTACTATAGCACCTACACCCATTTTTGAACCAAGTGCTAAAGATAAATTATCAAAGTTTATTTTTTTAGTAAGATTTTTGATTTTGTAATTTTTATAGTTTATTTTTTTTGATACTTTAATACCTAAAGATATTGAAGTAAGTATTAAGATTAACCATAATATATCTAACATATTCAAATATATTTAAAATTTTGTAAAATTATGTGTAAAATTTAATCTTATTTTGTCGATTTCATGTTTTTTGTTTGAAATTATGTTAAACTGGTATTGTGATTAATATGAAATTATGTGATTTTACGAGTAGTGAAGTAGTAAGAGCAGTAAAGATGTGTTTTATAAGTAGTTTCGTTTTGGCATTCTTCATTTATATGGGGATTAGCCATATGTATGATGTTATATTTCCTGTAGTTTTTATAACTTATACAGTTAAGTATTATTCAATAGAAGATTAGGTGGTTTAAATGTTTATTGATACTCACTGCCATATTCCTTTTGATAAGAAAGAGGAATATGTTTGTGATGCAAAAAAGAATAGTGTTAATACTTTAATTACGGCAAGTGAAGATTATGCGTCTTCTCTTATGAGTGTTCAAATGTCAAATATGTTTGATGGGGTTTTTGCATGTGTTGGTGTTCATCCTGAACATGCAAGTGAGTTTAAAGATGAAGATATTATTAAGTATGAAGAGCTTATTAAGGATAATAAGGTAGTTGGTATAGGTGAAATAGGGCTTGACTACTATTATGGAAAGGAAAATAGGGAGAGACAAATAAAAGTATTTAAATTATTTTTAGATTTAGCAAGCAAGTATCACTTGCCTGTTGTTATACATTCTAGGGATGCCTATGTAGATACTATTAGTATTCTTAAAGAATATAATTTAAAAGGTATTATTCACTGCTTTACATCTTCATATGAAGTGGGCAAGGAATATATTAAACTCGGTTATAAACTTGGTATAGGTGGAGTTTTAACTTTTAAAAATTCTAAACTTTTTGAAGCGGTTAAAAGGTTTCCTAAAGAAAATTTGGTTCTTGAAACAGATGCTCCTTTTTTAGCACCGCATCCTTTTAGAGGAAAGGAAAACTCTAGTAAGTATATTCCTATTATAGCAGAATGTTTAGCTTTTCATTTAGGAATTTCTAAGGAAGAAGTGGCTAATTTTACTTCACATAATGCTAAGGAAGTATTTGATAGAATGAGTATTTAGTTATTAGTAATTTATGGTAAAATGGCGTTAATTTTGACAAGTAAACTATTATTTGGTATAATTATTTTACTGGGAGAGTGTAAAAGTGAAGAAGTACAAACCGAAGAAATGGTTTATTTATACAAGAATTATTGCTGTTTTTATTTGTATTTTCTTTTTTAGTAGAACAACTAATGAAGTTTATAAAGAGATAACAGTTAATAATGATAATGATACTAAAAGTCTTAAAAAAGAAGTTATCATTAGCAATAAAGAAGAGATATATGTTGCTGAAAATCCTATTTTGAATGAGTATACAAGTATACCTGAATTAGGTTTTAATGTGACGCTTGGTAATAAAAAATATGATTTAAGTTTAAGCGATTATAATCTTTTAGTTGCAGTTGTTGCAAGTGAAAGTAATGTTTATAAAGATGATATTTTAGCGGTTATGAGTGTTATTTTAAACAGAGCTGATGCTAAAAATATATCTCCAATAGATGTTATTACTGCTAAAGGACAATTTAGTGGATATTTGGGTGGTCATTATTTAAAGTATATGAATTCAGATGGTTCTTTAACTAGTAAGACTGCTCATATTCAAGAGGTTGTTAGTGATGCGTTAAATGGACTTAGAAATAATAATTATTATAGTTTTAGATCTAACTGGGTAGTAGATTATAGTGATAATTTAATTGTTCCTAAAGGAAATAGGTATAGATAATGAGAGATTTTGATTATAAAAAGAGTTTAGGTCAAAATTTTCTTGTGGATGAAAATGTTAAGAAAAAGATAGTTTCTTCTGCTAATATTGATGAAAAGTCTTTAATTATTGAAGTCGGACCTGGGGAAGGGGCTATTAGTAAATATTTAGTTAAACTTGGCGTGCCTGTGGTTGCTTTTGAAATTGATACAAGACTTAAGGATGAACTTTCTAAAATAGAAAATCTTGAAGTTATTTATGGTGATTTTCTTAATGTAGACTTAAATAGTGTTTTATCTAAATATAATTATGAAAATGTGCATTTAATAGCAAATTTGCCTTATTATATTACAACCCCTATAATAACTAAAGTTATGAAAATTAATGAAGTTAGTGAAATGATTGTTATGGTTCAAAAGGAAGTCGGCGAAAGATTTATGTCTAAACCAGGCTTTAAAAGTTATAACAGTTTAAGTGTTTTTTTGCAGTATTACTTTGATGTAAGTGAAGTTTGTAAGGTAAATAGAAGCTGTTTTGTGCCAGTTCCAAAGGTCGATAGTATAGTAGTTAAATTTGTGAGAAAAAAAGAACTTTTAAAGGTTAATGATATTGATAAGTTTTTTAAATTAGTTAAAGATAGTTTTAAACAAAAGAGAAAAAACTTAAGAAATAATCTTAAGTCTTACGATTTAAATAAACTTGAAAGTATTTTATTTAATTTGAATAAGGATTTGACTTACCGTGCAGAACAACTTTCTATAGAAGATTTTGTTTATATAAGCAATAATATTTAAAAAAGTATATTTATTTGTCTAATATACTTTTTTTATATGGTTCTTTTTTATCTGTTCTGCATAGTAAGTAGTCTATGCTAGTGTTATAGTAATCTGCTATTTTCCTTAATATATCTTCTGTTAGCATAGTTTTACCTGTTTCAATGTAGCTGTAATTTCTTTGGGTTAAACCTAACTTTTTAGCTAAATCTTTTTGTAATAAATCGTTTTCTTCTCTTAAATCTTTTAATCTATTCATGATTATTTCACCTCTGGTTTAATATAACATAGACAAGATTTAACTATTGACATATAGACAATATTTGTCTATAATGATGTTAGTATTAAGAATAGAGGTGCCTTATGAAGAGATTTGTTATAATTATTTTAATGTTAATAAGTACATTCTTATTAACATTAAATTTAATAAATAATAAAGAAGAATTAAAAGAGAATAAAGTAGTGGAAAAGAATATAACAAAACCAAGTAATATACAAGCATATACATATGAAGGAGAAAAAACAGATAAAACATATGAATGGCTATTAAGTAATAAAATAGTAAATAAAATAACATGTAAGAATGGAACAATAGCAAAATTTAATTATGAAGATAATAGTGTTAGTTTATCTAATATTAAATTACCTGATTATTGTACAATAGATTTTAAAGAAGGATATATGGTTACATTAAATGCAGGTTCAACAGGAACTGTTTCACCTGAAAGTCAAACAACTGGGTATAATGGAAGTGTAAGTTTTACAGTTACACCTAGTGATGGATACAAAGCAAAACTTTCAACAAATACATGTGGTGGAACACTTTCAGGAAATACTTACACAATAAACAACGTAAAAGAAAATAAATCATGTTCAATTGAATTTAAGAAGAATGGTACAGTATTATCAACATTAATTAAATCATATTCAAGTAATAATACAAATGGAGTATATAATGAAAATGGATATAGATATGAAGGGAGTGATCCAAGTAATTATATATATATGACTAATAAAAGTACAAATGAAAAAGAATTATGGAGAATAATTGGAGTATTTAATGATGGAGAAAATGGAGAGGAAGTAATAAGAGTTAGAAAAGTAGAATATGAAGATAAAGCATATGACACAAAAAGGACTAACCACTGGCCAAATACAACACTATATGCAACATGGAAAAATACATATTCAACAACAAATTATAAAAACACAGTTAACTTTAAGATGTATCTTGGAACTGAGAGTTCGTATAAAACTCTAACTTCAGCAGGATGGTACGAAAAAGAAAGAGGAAGTACACCAGGTAAAACTGCAGCAGATAGTTATGGTAATGCAGTTTCATTTATAGGGAGTGTAGGATTAATGTATCCAAGTGATTATGGATATGCTGTACTTGCAAATGACTGTGCAAGAACAAAACAACTATATAATTATGATGAAACAGCAGCATGTCATGACAATAACTGGCTATTACAGGGGAACGGTATATGGCTTATTAGCCCTTGTGCTTCTGCCCCTGGTGCTGCTTTCTACGTGCGTATTGGTGGGTATGTTGGCAACGTCGAAGGCTACGTGGCGAGTCAGAAGCGTTCTTACCCTGTGATGGCCTTATCAAGTGATGTAATTGTTGATGGAAGTGGAACTATAGATAATCCTTATATTATTGTAAATTAAAACAAAGTCAATTTAAGACTTTGTTTTTACTTTTTCATCTTCAATAAAGAATTTATTAAGTGGTACACCTAGTACAACTGATATTCTATAGATTGTGTCTAAAGAACATCCAATTTCACCTTTTTTAAATTCTAGTCTTCTGATAAAATCATACGATTTATCAACATCAAGCGCTAATTGTTCTTGTGTTACTTTAGCCTGCTTTCTGTATTTTCTAATATTCTTTGAAATTATTTCGTTAACATTTTTATCGAAATTAAAATCTCTTTTAAAACTCGTCATATTCAGATCACCTCATATAATATTATATAATTAAAATGATTTATATGTCCGGTAACCTACAAGGCCTGTTTTGAATTTTTGGTATTATTTTTCTTAATATTTCATATGTTTAAGCGGGGGGGATATATGATAAATATAGGAGATTATGTCACTAGAAAGAGTTATAATAATGATATTGTGTTTGAAGTAATAGAACTAGAGGGCACTAATATTTTACTTAAGGGTGTTGATGTAAGACTTATGGCTGATGCGCCTATAAGTGATTTGGTTTTGTGTGATAGAAATAAAAAAGAAGATGATTTTTTTCCTACAATAGATTTTACTACTAATTTAGATAGAAATGAGTTTTTTTATTTGCCAGGTAAAGTACTTCATATTGATGCTGATAAGTCTTATTTAAGTAGATGCATGGAATTTTATAAGAAAAATAAAGTACTTGCTTATGGAAAAAGTGTTAAGGAAAGTGATATGTATAAGGAAGTTACTACATATTTAAAAGAATATAATCCAGATATTCTTATTTTAACCGGTCATGATGCGTATTTTAAGAAAAGAGATAAGTCTAATAAACTATATAAGAATAGTGAAAATTTTTGTAAAGCAGTTAGAGAAGCTAGAAAGTATGAGAAAAGTAGTGATAAACTTATTATAATAGCTGGTGCTTGTCAAAGTAATTATGAAGAACTTATTAAAAGCGGAGCAACATTTGCTAGCAGTCCTAAGAGAATTAATATTCACGCACTTGATCCTGCTATTATAGCTAGTAAGTTAAGTTTGCTTGATAGAAATGAGAATGTTGATTTAATAGATTTGCTTTCTAAAACTAAGTATGGCAAGGATGGAATAGGTGGTCTTATGAGTAAAGGGACTATGTATAAGGGTTATCCTAGGAGTGAAGTGTAGTGAATAATCAAAAAGCTAAAGCACTTGTATCTAGTTTAAAAGGGAAAAGTCTTCTATTTAAAGTGAATATTGGGAGAAATAAGAGTGAAAAGTTTGAAGGAGAAATTTTAAATACGTATCCATCTTTGTTTACTGTCAGAACTAATGGAATTATTAAGAGTTTTACTTATAGTGATGTTCTTACTAAGGATGTGGTGTTTAAGGAAATTTAAATGTATGTAAAGTATTTTTAGTTTTTCTTGACTACATTTAATTTTCATTTTATAATTAAGTTAGATTAGTTACAAGGAGGAATATAGATGAAGATAACTAGCGTAAGTATTCGTAGAGCTGAAAAAGAAGACTCTCGTATGAAGGCAATTGCATCTGTACTTATTGATGATGAATTTGCTGTTCATGACATAAGAATTATAGAAGGGACTAAAGGCTTATTTATAGCAATGCCAAGTAGAAAAACTAGTACTGGTGGATATAGAGATATTGCTCATCCAATTAGTCAAGAAGTTAGAACTATGTTTGAAAAGGCAGTACTTGATGCTTATGAAAAAGCTTTAAATGAAGAATAGTAAGTTCTATTCTTTTTTTTTATTCATATATTTTTATGGGTGATATATAAATGGATAAGATGAAAGATGGAATAGAACTTAATCATGCAGTACAAATTAGTGAAAGAAAAAATATTACTATCACTGGTGTTAAGAAACTAGAAAGTTTTGATAAGAGAGAATTTTTTTTAGAAAGTGTTATGGGGTTTGTTTTAATAAAAGGGGAAGGACTAGAACTTATTAAGCTTGATACTTGGGAAGGAATTTTAAGTATTAAAGGGAAGGTTAATGGTTTAAATTATATTGAAGGGACAGGTAAAAAAGCATCTGGAGAAAGTATTCTTTCTAAACTTTTTAAATAATGGATATTAGTCTTCAGATATTGAGTTTTATTTTTTCATTTGCTTATGGAATTATAATTAGTTACTTAGTTAATCTTTGTTATAATTTTCTTTATAAGACAAGATTTATTTATAAAATATTTATTAACATTTTATTTAGTATTAATCTTTCTTTAGTTTATTTTCTTTTAATAAAAGTTATTAATAATGGAGTTATTCACATTTATTTTATTTTAACTTTACTTCTTGGTTATTTTTTGTTTATTAATAAGTTTAAGAATTTGAGAAATATTGTAAAGTTAAAGCAAAGTTATAAAAAACCTATAGAAAAAAATAAATAATTATTGTATAATTTTATTGGGAGAATTAGATATGGTTACTAAGAAAGATAAGAGAAGATTAATATTACTGATGGGTATTTTTTTGCCTTTACTTATTATGTTTGTAAGTAGAATGTTTAGTTATTGGTCTGTTATATATTCTAATATTAATGAGAAGAAAAATCTTGAAGTTAAGTATAAAGAAATTTTAGAAGAGGAAGAAATTTTAAAAAGTGAAATTAGTAAGTTGCAGGATGAAGAGTATGTTACTAGATATGCTAGAGAGAAGTTTCTTTATAGTAAAGATGGGGAAATTATTATTAAAATGGAATGAAAAAAAATAAATTAAAAATGTCAAGAGTTTTAATTTATTTTTTTATGTGCTAATATAGTTATGTGGTGATTAGAGATGTTTAATGAATTAAATGATAAGCAAAGAGAAGCTGTTATGCATATGGATGGGCCAGCTTTAGTAGTTGCGGGCGCTGGAAGTGGTAAGACTAAAGTTTTAACTGAGAGAATTGCTAATTTAATTAATAATGGAGTTAGTCCATTTAATATTCTTGCAATTACTTTTACAAATAAGGCAGCTAAAGAGATGAGAGAAAGAGTGTATAATTTAATAGGTGAAGATGCTGAAAAAATATTTATAGGTACATTTCATTCTCTAGGAGTTAAAATTTTAAGAGAGAATGCAGATGTTTTGGGATATGATAAAAATATTACTATTTTAGATAGAGATGATCAAAATAGTGTTGTTAAAAAGATTTTAAAGGAACTAAATTTAGATCCGGAAAATTATCCTGTTAAATATATGATTAATAAGATCAGTTCTTGTAAGAATGAGGGCATGTCACCGGAAGAATATGATAAGTTTGCTAAAACTCCTCTTGATCAAGCTTTTGTAAAAGTTTATAGAAATTATAATTCTACTTTAAAAAGAGGCAATAGTGTGGATTTTGATGATCTTTTAATAATGCCTTTACAAATTTTTAAGAAAGATAGTGATGTTCTTCTTAAGTATCAAGAGCATTTTAAATATATTTTAGTTGATGAGTATCAAGATACTAATATGGTTCAATATGATATGTGTAAGATGTTATCTAGTAAGTATAATAATTTGTTTGTAGTTGGAGATACTGATCAAAGTATTTATAGTTTTAGATTTGCTAATTACAAAAATATTACTAATTTTGAAAGAGATAATATGAATGTTAAAGTAATAGTTCTTGATGAGAATTATAGAAGTACAAATAATATTTTAAAGGCCGCTAATGAAGTTATTAGAAATAATAAAGAGAGAAAAGAAAAAAACCTTTGGAGTAGTTTTGGTGATGGAGATAAGATAAAATATGTTAGATGTGATAGTGAAGGAGAAGAAGCAAGGTATGTGGTTAATGAAACTAAGAAGTTATTAATGAACGGAGAAAGACCTAGTGAAATTGCTGTTCTTTATAGAACAAATGCACAGAGTAGAAATATAGAAGAGAAATTTTTGGAAGCTAATATTCCTTATAAAGTTGTTGGTTCGTATTTTTTCTATAATAGAAAAGAAATTAAAGATTTAATTAGTTATTTAAAACTTATATATAACTCTAATGATGATGTTAGTTTAGAGAGAGTTATTAATGTTCCTAAAAGGAAGATTGGTATTAAAACTATAGAGAGATTAAGGGAAGAAGCTAGGATGTATGATGAAAGTATGTTTAATATTATTTCTTCTGGAAAAGAACTTGAGTTCAAGAATTTAATTTTAGATTTGATTAGTGATAGTAAGAATGTTTCTTTAAGCGAACTTATAGATTTAATTATAACTAAATCAGGAATTAAGAATGAACTTATTTTGGATACTTCTCTTGAAAGCGAAATTAGACTTGAAAATTTAGAGGAATTTAAGAGTGTTGCCATAGCTTTTGAGGAAAGAGGAGTTTATGATTTAGGTGAATTTCTTGAAAATATTAGTTTAGTTAGTGATAAGAATGAGTATAATGAAAATAATGATGGAGTTAACTTGATGACCCTTCATAGTGCTAAAGGTCTTGAATTTAATAATGTATTTTTGATAGGAATGGAAGAAAGTATTTTTCCTCATATGAGAAGTATGGAAAATGAAAGTGAACTTGAAGAGGAAAGAAGACTTTGTTATGTTGGAATAACAAGAGCTAAGAAAAAGTTATGGTTAGTTAATGCTAGGAGAAGAACTATATTTGGACAAACTAGCATGAATATTCCTAGTAGATTTATTAATGAGATAGATAGTGAGTTACTAGATAGTGATAGTTTAACTATACCTAAATTAAATTCTAAAGATATGTACGAAGAGGGACATAATGATGAACTAAAGGTTGGAGACAGAGTTAATCATAATAAATTTGGAGATGGAGTAGTTGTTAAGGTTGATAAGAGTTTAGTTACAATTGCTTTCGGTTTTAGAGATGGAATAAAAGAGTTTGCTAAGAGTTTTAAAGGTATTAAGAAAATATAGGGTTTTCTTAATATTTTTTAAATCATAGAATTGTCTTTATATTTGTTTTTATTTTTTGTATAATAATTATGGTGGTAGAAATGGTAGTTAAAATGATAGGTTCTGGAAGTATGTGGACTAAGTTTAACAGTGCTTCCTATTTAATAGATGGTAATATTATGGTCGATTTTCCAAATGGGGCTTGTAAGTATTTATATAGGTTTAATATAGAACCAAAACAGGTTGATCATGTTTTGATTACACATTTTCATGGTGATCATTATTTTGATTTACCTTTTTATGTTTTAAATAAATCTAAGGCTTCTAATAAAAAAGTTAATATTTATTGTTCTAAAGAAGGTAAGAGTAAAATTTTGAAAATCAGTAAACTTGCTTTTCCAAATTCTTATAAAGATTTTTTTAGAGAGACAAGTACTTCTTTTAATTTTATGAGTAAGTTTAAGCTTAATGATTACAGTGTTACTAGAATTTTAGTAGATCATGGAAGAATGAAACCTGCTTATGGGTATATTTTTGAAAGTGATAAACATTTTATTGGTTTTACTGGGGATACTTCTTTATGTGAAAGTGTTAGATTTTTAGCAAGTAAGTGTGATTATTTGTTTTGTGATGTTTCTTTAATTCATGGAACTTCTAAACATATGGGTACTAATGATATAGTTAATTTGTGTAATGAGTTTAATGAGTGCACATTTATTACTAGTCATATGCTTGATGAAGCAAGAGAAGAGTTAAAAAAGTATAATTTTAAAAATTTGATTATAGGAGAAGATGGGAAGGAATTTAGGATATGAAAAAAATGTTATTAGTTATAGATTTGCAAAAATCTTTTATAAATCCCAATACAGAATTTTTAATTAGTAAGATAGATAGTTTAGTTAATTCTGGTGGGTATGATTTGGTTGTTTTTACTAAGTTTATTAATGATAATGATAGTATGTGGGTTAAGAAACTTGATTATAGAGGATGTATTAGTTTAGAAGATAGAAAGATTATGATAGATACTAAAGATAATATAGTTTTAGAAAAAAGTCTTTATACTGCATATTCTACTAATTTAATTAATCTTATTAATTTATTTAAGATTGATGAAGTTCATTTATGTGGCATTGATACTGAATGTTGTGTTCTAAAAACGGCTTTTGATTTATTTGAAAATGGTTACAATATAAAGGTTTTAAAAGATTATAGTGCTTGTACTCATGGAGAAGAGAGCAATAAAAATGCACTTGATATTATTGCTAGAAATATTGGAAAAAGTAATGTTATTTAGTAAACTTAGTGTATATGCTAGATTAAATACTATTATTTTTTCTTTTTTTATGTTAGACTGGTTTTAGGAGGAAACTATTATGGATGAAGTAGATATTGCTTATAGAGAAAATATAAGATCAGCTTTAGATAGTAAAAATATTGGACAACTTGCTGAGTTAGTAGGTGACTATGATTATGCTTATGAAAAGATGCAAAGATATCAAGAGTTAAGTGAAAGAGTTATGGGTAAAGTAAGAGCTGGCAATTATATGGGTGAAGAGGCAGCAGAACTCGTAGAGATTATTGATAGCTGTTTAAGTAAAGCAAATTTGAGCGGTTTTAGAAGATAAATTCATGAAAGTACCTTTAAGATTTCAAATTACTGAATTTGATTGTGAAAGTGTTTCTTTACTTAAAAAAATAGAAGCTTTGATATAAACTGTCCAACTTTTGGGGTTCAGTTCACTTTGGCTTCTGTTTTTTGTAGTAAACTATAATGAAATTCCTGCTTTTTCTTCTGTACTTTGTTTTAACATTTCGCTTTTTAATGCTTCTAGATTGCCTTGTGCTCGATAGAATTCTTCTAATACTCTATTATATTGTTCTTCTTTCATGTTATCTTTTAATTCAAATAGTTCTTTATCGTAATCACTTAGTTTATCTATAAAGTCTTTATATTTGTTTAAATCAAAACCTGGGTTATTAAAATAGTAAACTATTTCTAAACTTAATGATTTTATATTAGCTTCAAGTTTGTCATTTTTTAACTGAGCTTCTTTTTCTTTTTCTTTCTGTTTTTTTAACTCTTCAATATCTACTTTTTTGTCTTCTTTATTATAAAGTAGTTCATCACACATAGTTTCTAATTCTTTGTGTACAGTTTTTAATTCTCTTAGTTTTTTTGTTACTAAATACATTTCTAAACTGTCCTCTTTACTGTTTTCTTTTATGTAATTATAGTTGTCTATTATTCTTCCTATTGTTTTTTCATAGTCTTCACTATATTCAATTTGATATTTTTCTAAATCTGGTTCATTAGTTAGTTTATCTATGTCCATAACACATATGTTTGTGGTGATAGATAAGTCAACGGCTTTCTTGACTTCTTCTATAAATGAAGAAAGTTCTTTATCTATATCTGTTAAACTATCTATTAATGAATATAATTCTTTTAATTCCGGTTTGTCAAAGTCATCTATCTTTTTGCCTACAAATATAGAAAATTGTTTAATTATGTATAAGTTATCTTCATATTCTTTTGTTTTTTTAAATTCATCATTATTTTTAAGTTTTAATATTTCTATTATTTTTTCTATTTCTTTTATATTCTCTCTCATACGTACTCTCCTAGTATAAGTTTATCATAAGTGTAGTTTTTTGACAAGTTTTGTCTTTATATTTCTTTTTATTTTTTGTATAATAATTATAGGTGATATAGAGTGGACAGAATAGATGAACTTGTTAATTTATTAAATGAAGCTAATTATAATTATCATGTACTTGATAATCCTACTATTACAGATCAAGAGTACGATAAGTATTTGAGAGAATTAATAACTTTAGAAGAAGAGTATGGTTATGTGAGGGATGACTCACCTACATTAAAAGTAGGAGGAGAAGTTTTAGATGGTTTTGTTAAGCATACACATAAGATACCTATGATGAGTTTAAGTAATGTTTTTAATGAAGATGAAATTAGAGAGTTTGATAATAGAATTAAAAAAGAAGGAATTAAACCTGAGTATGTGTGTGAACTTAAAATTGATGGTTTAAGTGTTAGTTTAAACTATGAAAATGGTAAGTTTGTGAGTGCAGCAACTAGAGGTGATGGTATAACAGGAGAAGATATTACTAATAATGTTAGAACTATTAAGACAGTGCCTCTTTCTTTAAAGAAACCAATAGATATTGAAGTTCGTGGGGAAATATATATGCCAAAAAGTAAACTTAAGGAACTTAATATGAGAAGAAAAGCTAATGGAGAAGCATTATTTCAAAACTGTAGAAATGCTGCAGCAGGAAGTATTAGACAACTTGATAGTAAGGTTGCTGCTTCTAGGGGATTAGATACTTTTATTTATCATATTCCTAATCCACTTGACTATGGCATTAAAACTCACTATGAAGCACTAGAGTTTTTAAAAGAACTTGGTTTTAAAACTAATCCTAATAACAAGTTAGTTAGTGATGTAGATGGTATACTTGAGTTTATTAAAGAAAAGGGAGAAAAAAGAGAAAGCCTAAGTTATGATATAGATGGTGTAGTTATTAAACTTAATAACGTTAGAGAACAAATAGAACTTGGTAGCACGGCTAAGTATCCTAAATGGGCTACTGCGTATAAGTTTCCGGCAGTGGAAGTTTTGACTAAACTTAAAGATATTATTTTTACAGTTGGAAGAACTGGCCAGATAACTCCTAATGCAGTTTTGGATCCAGTAATAGTTGCTGGTTCGACTATTTCAAGAGCAACCCTTCATAATGAAGATTATGTCCTTATGAAAGATTTAAAGATAGGAGATACAGTTTCTATTAGAAAAGCAGGAGATGTCATACCTGAAGTAGTAGAAGCAAAAATAGAGAGAAGAACTGGAAAGGAAATACCTTTTAGAATGATTGTTAGATGTCCAATATGTGATAGTATTTTGCATAAGGATAAAGATATAGTTGGTAGTTTTTGTGTTAATCCAAAGTGCCCCGCTAGAAATATTGAAAGTTTATGCCATTTTGTTAGCAGAAATGCTATGAATATAGATGGTCTTGGAGATAGTATTATAGAAGATTTATATAATTTTGGTTTTGTCAAGAAGTATAGTGATATTTATAATTTATATAAGTATAAAGAGGATTTAATTAAATTAGAGGGCTATGGAGAAAAGAGTATTAATAATTTATTAAATGCTATAGAGAAAAGTAAAGAGAATGGGCTTGAAAGATTTATATTTGCTATTGGTATAAGTGGAATAGGCGCGAAAACGGCTAAAGTTCTTGCTCAGAGGTTTGGAACTCTTGATAATTTAATTAATGCTAGTTATGATGAACTTATTAATATTCAAGATGTTGGAGAAGTTTTATCTACTAGTATTATAAGTTATTTTAAAGATGAAGAGAAACTTCTCGAGATTAATAATCTTGTTAATATGGGTGTTAATACTAAATATTACAGTGGACAAGTAGAAAGTGATGAGAGACTTCTTGGTAAAAGGTTTGTTATAACTGGTTCGTTTACTTTTGCAACTAGAGATGAGATAAAGAAATTTATTGAAGATAGAGGTGGAATGACTTCTTCTAGTGTTAGCAAAAACACAAGCGCGGTTATTGTGGGAAGTGATCCAGGTAAAAAGTATGATGATGCTGTTAGACTGGGTGTACCAATATGGGGAGTAGAAGAGTTAAAGGAGATTTTAAATTATGAATAAATTTGTAAAGATTTCACTTATTTTAGTTTCTTTAATAGTTGTTGCAGCTTTAATTGTTTATTTAAAGTTATTTGTTATTGGTAGTAAAGATTATCAAAATATTTTAGTTAATAAAGTAACTGTTAGTGAAAAGTCTGTAGTAATTGATATGGTTTATACTGATTCTTCTGTCAGTTATAAAGATTATTCATATACTTTAGTTGGAACTGAACTTTATGTGACTGTAAATAGTGTTTTATCTAATAGAAAAAATAATACTGGAGAATTTAAAGTAGATATCCCTGTTAATGGACTAGATGTTAACAATATTTATTTGAGTGATAATAAAAGTGCAAAGGTTATTTATAGTAAATAGCCTTTTTTGTAATTAGTATGTAAACTAGCAATAAAGAATAAAATATAGTATAATATATCTGAGGGAGAAAGAAATATGAAGAAAGTTATTAAAGAAAATAGAATTTTATTTATCTTAGCAGTGATTATTTTAGTGTCATTAGTTTTAATAGGAATAGGTTTGATTAGTTATTTTTATGGGAATGACTCTAGTAGTTATGGGGATAGACTTAAAGATAAAGATAAGTATCCTATTAGTGAGAGTATTAGTACGGATATAGAAGGCTTGTTTACTAAGGGTGTTAAGTCTACTATAGTTGATATTAAGGGTAAGATTATTTATATTACGATGGATGTAGAAAGCGGAACAAGTAAGATAGATGCTGAGGGATATGCAGTTAAAGCACTTGAAAAATTTAAGGAAGAAGAGTTAAATTATTATGACTTACAATTTTTAATTACATGTAAGGATGAGGAAGTAAGTGATGGAGAAAGTAAAATTTTTCCTATAATGGGTGCAAAGAAAGCGAGAAATAGTCAGATAATTTGGACTAATAATTAGGAGTTTTTATGAAAGAAAAAAAGAGAATTTTTTTAACGGTAGGTCTTGTTAGTTTATTTATATTATTGATTGTAGGTATTCTTATTTATATTAATAATTCTAAGTCTAACTATTCTTTTAGTGAAAGAAGTTTTATTAATTCTAAGCAAAATAGTGTTATAGATATTGGAGTACAAAGTGGGCTACCTATATTTAGTGATAATGGTACTGGAGTATTTTATGATTTTTTAAATTTTATAGAAAAAGATACATCTTTAACATTCAATGTTAGTACTAATTCTAATCAAAGTTATAATTTTGTAAATAAGAACGAACTTGGTACAAATGATTATTTAGTATATCTAGATCATTTTGTTTTAGTTAGTACTACAGATAGTGAAATAAATGATTTTAATAGTTTGTCTAATATTGATATTGCAGTTATGGCAGAAGATTATGATTATGTTTCTAAGTATTTAAGTGATTATAGTTTAAAACTTGATAGTTTCGAACATATGACTGATTTAGTTGATGTAATGGGAAGTAATACTAATTATGCAATTTTACCTTTACAAAAGTATATTAATGAAATAGTTTATAATGATTATAAAATAGTTAAACATTTAGATGGACTTCATTCTCATTATGTTATTAGTTTTAATGATATTAATAATCAAATGAGTAATATTTTCATTAAAGCTTTTAGTAAATGGAAAGATAATCTTTATGTGAGTATGAATACTCATTTACTTAATCTATATTATAATTCGTTTAATATTACAGAACTTGATAAGGATGAGTTAACTAGTGATGATTTTATAGTTGGATATGTTGATAATATGCCTATTGAAGGGAAGGTTAATAGAAGATTTAGTGGTATTAATAATGAGTATTTAAGTAGATTTTCTGATATGACTGGAGTTACCTATAAGTATATTAAATATAAAGATAGGAATGAGTTAATTAATGCTCTTAATGAGAAGAAAGTTGATATGGTTTATAATTATTTTAATATTAGTAATGATAATTATAAAGCTACTTATAGTTTGGGTAATATTTCTTATGTTATTTTAGTAAATCAAAATAGTACTTTAGGTATTACAGGTCTTAATAGTATTTATGATGATACAGTTAAGATGGTTGGTTTTAGTAAGTTAGAGAGTTTTATTAAAGATAAGGGTATTAATACTAAACTTTATGGTAATTATAACGAGTTATTAAATGATTTAAGTGATGAGGATATTTTGATAACTGAAAAAAGTGTTTATGAGTATTATAGAAATACTTCTTTAAGTGATTTTGTTATTAAATATATAGGATATACTAATAGTCAAGATAATTTTTTAATTACTAGTGATAACAATGTTTTATATAATTTATTTAATTATTATATAAGTGTTTTGTCTGGAGAAGGAGTACTTTCTAAAGGCGTTTATGATAGCAATGTTTTAGCTGGTAAAAGTGCTTTTGTTGAATTTTTGGTTAGTAATTTGATTTATATTATTTTAGCGGTCATAGCAGTTGTATTCTTACTATTTAAGTTTAATAGAAGAGTTAAAGTAACTAAAAAAATTAAAAAAGAAGATAAAATGATGTATTTAGATGTCATGACTAATTTAAAAAATAGAAATTATTTAAATGATAATTTAAGTTATTGGGAAGAGAATAAGGTTTATCCACAAGCTATAGTTATTGTTGATTTGAATAGTATTTCTGTTATTAATGATACTAAGGGACATGAAGAAGGGGATAAACAGATACAAGGTGCAGCTAGTATATTGATTAAAACTCAAAGAGAAAATAGTGAAATTATTAGAACAGATGGTAATGAATTTTTGATTTATTTAGTTGGTTATGAAGAAAATCAAATTGTTACATACGTTAATAAATTAATGAAAGAATTTAAGAGTTTACCTTATGAGTATGGAGCTAGTATTGGATATTTTATGATAACTAGTGAAAGTACTACAATAGATGATGCTATAAATGAAGCTGTGCTTAAGATGAGAGAAAATAAAGGAGAATAATATGCTAGGGAAATTTAAGGAATTTTCTAGAAATGTTTATGATATAATGATGAAACCTGAAATGCTCACTTTACCAAGTAGTTTAGCATACTATTTCGTTTTATCTATTGTACCTATAATTTCTTTGTTACTGATGATAGCAAGTAGTTTTAATTTATCAACAAGTTTTTTAACTGAGTTTTTTGAAAATAACTTTAGTAGTGAACTTGTTAAAATGATTACTCCACTTGTTACAAATCAATCATTTAGTATTGGGTTTGTTATGTATATTTTAGTTGCATTTTTCTTAGCTAGTAATGGTAGTGATGCAATTATAGTTACATCTAATCAAATTTTTAATATAGATAATAAGAATTATTTTAGAAGAAGAATTAAAGCATTCTTTTTAACTATTATTTTATTCACGTTATTTACATTTATGTTAATTGTGCCAGTGTTTGGTGAACAATTAATTAATATAGCTGCACATATAGGTTTTAACTCGAATGTAACTGATGCTTTAAAGATGCTTTATCCAGTTTTAAATTTACCAATTACTTTAATTGTTTTATACTTTGGTATTAAATTAATTTTTATAATAGCACCAGATGAAAAAATTAAAAGTAGTTATGTTAATAAAGGAGCTATTTTTACTACTCTTTGCTGGGTAATTGTTACTAATGTTTATGCTTATTATGTAAAACATATAGCAACCTATAGTGTTTATTATGCAGGATTAAGTACTATAGTTATGCTTATGGTATGGTTTTACTTCTTGGCATTTGTGTTTGTTATGGGGCTTTCATTTAATTATAGAAGTCAAATAGAACATGTAGAAAAAACTAATGCTATTAAATTAAAAGAAATAGAAGAGAAGGTTAAAGCAAGTAAAAAAATTAGTTAACCTTCTTTTTTGGAAAAATGTGATAAAGCAGCTCAAAATAGTCGGAATTTTGTGATATATAGTTATTATTTTGGAAAAATAGATGGCACTTAAGTTATCACAGGTATGTGCATAATTATATAGGCTGTAAGATATTGTTTATTTAAAGATTGTTTTTATTATTTGAGTTGTTATTATATTGCCATTTATATTGCCAAAGGACATATAGATAATATAATTCGTTATGTGCATCATACTTTAAAAAAATATAAAAATTAAGAGAAGATAACTGAAGTCTTAATAGTACTTTAGTTTTTTTTAATTTGAAATTGATAAACTCTTTAATTTTTGTTTTTGGTTTAATCATGCTTATAATTGTTATTTTTAAAGAATATATTTTATGTTATTTTGTTGATTTAATTTTATGAGTGTGGTATTATTTTATATAGTAGGGAGTGAGTAATATGGATAACAAAAGTCCTTATACAGAAGAAGAAAGAAAGATAATTGAGGAAGAAGGTTTATATTTTGAGGAATCTAAAGAGGATAAAAATAAAAAAATTATAATTATTTTAATTATTTTTATAGCTTTAATGAGTGTTTTGACAGTTTTTGTTACTCTTTCTTTAGTTAGAAATAATAACAACCCAGATATAAATATTTACGGTCTTAATTATGATGCTGATGGTGATGGTATCTGTGATTTAAACTGTGATACAAATAATGATGGTAGGGCTGATACAAATATTGATACGAATAATGATGGTAAGCCTGATTTAAATATTACATATGGTAAAGGTAATAATCCATACTTTAATATTGATAGAGATGGTGATGGTAAACCTGACTTTAATTTAGTTAATCAAACGGAAGATGGGAAGTGTAAACTTAATTGTACTGATAAAGATGGCAAGGTTAAGACTAACGTTGATATTAATGGAGATGGAGTGCCTGATATTAACATAGATAGAGATGGAGATGGAGTGCCTGATACTAATTTACCTTATGGTGACGGAACAGAACCAGTATTTAATGTAATTGATAAAGATGGTAATATTCATAATCCAGTTAATAAATGGGATGGAGATAATTCTAAAAGTAATATTGATACTGATGGAGATGGTCTTCCCGATATAAATATTACTTTAGATGAGGAAAAAGATCCTTATTTGGATGTTGATACTGATGGAGATGGTAAATCTGATATTAATAAAGACTTTGATAAAGATGGTAAACCTGATGCAGATATTACTCTTCCTGGAGGAAAAGATCCAATATTTAATGTGACTGAAGATGGAGAAACTCCAACTAAGAATTTAACACCTAAAACTGTTGATGGTGAGGATTTTAATATAGATACTGATAATGATGGTTTCCCTGATACAAATTTAGATATAGAAGATAAGAATTATTGTCAACTTAATTGTGATTTAAATAAAGATGGAAAAGCAGATGTAAATTTAGATTTAGATAAAGATGGAGTTGCGGATACTAATTTAGTAGATACTAAACCTGAAAGTGAAGATATTAAGGAACTTGATACTAGTAAGAGCGAATATAATATTTTAACATTTAAAGATTTAGTTACTAATAATAAAGTATTGTCTCCAGGTTTTACAGCAAGTAAAGAGTTTGTTCTGGTTAATTCAAGCTTAAATGATATAGTTTATACTATTAGTTTTAAAGATGTTAAGAACAACTTTGAAACAAGTGATTTAAAGTATTGGTTAGTTGATATGAGTAACAATAAAGTTGTTACAAATGGAAGGGTTACTGTTCCTAAAAACGATAGTGCTATAGTTAAAGATATTGTTCTTAAGAGTAAAGAACAACATAGATATCAATTATACTTTATGTTCGAAGAAACTGGTAAAAATCAAGATATTGATCAAGGAAAAACTTTTAATGCTAAAGTTCAAATAGAGAATGCTAGTTTAGTAAACTAGCATTTTTTACGTTAAGTTAAATATATTAGTAGAGTTTTAATTAAAAATGTGATATTATTATAAATAGAATAGGAGAGGGTATGTGTGAATGAAGAAGATAAAAAAATTATAGAAGAGGAAAATCTTTATTTTAAAGAGGGAGAAAGTAAGAAGAAAAAAGTTAGTAAAACATTTTTAACTGTTTTTATCTTTATTCTATTTGTAATAGTTACTGCTGTTACGAGTTTTATAGCTATGAATTATTTTACATTAAAGGCTAGAAATTTAAATGTAGATACTGATGGAGATGGATGGCCTGATTTAAATGTAGACACTGACGGTGATAAGTTTTGTAATGTAAATTGTGATAATAATAAGGATAATAAACCTGATTATAATATTTCTTATGGCAAAATTTTAGCACCTTATTTTAATCTTGATACTAATAATGATGAGAAACCTGATAAGAATATGATTAATCAAGATATTAATGGTGATGGTGTGTGTGATGTTAATTGTGACACAGATAATGATAATGTGCCTAATATTAATATAGATTTTGATGGTGATGGAGTGCTTGATTTAAATCTTGATACTAATGGTGATGGTGTGTGTGATATTAACTGTGATTATGTTGGAAGTAAGACTCCAAGCATTAATATAGATATTAATAAAGATAATAAAGCCGATTTAAATATTGATACTAACAAAGATAAATTACCTGATTTAAATATTAATTATGGTAAAGATTATACAAAACCAGTGTTTAATTTAGATAAAGATAATGATGAGAAAGCAGATTTTAATTTAATTAATCAAATGGAAAATGGAAAATGCGTTTTAAACTGTGATATTTCAGAAGTTAAGGATAATATTCCAGATATTAATATTGATTTGGATGGAGATGGAAAAGCAGATATTAATATAGATATTGATGGAGATAATATTCCAGATATCAATATAGATACAAATAAAGATAATAAAGCGGATATTAATTTGGATCTTAATAAAGATGGCACTGCAGATGTTAATATAGATAAAGATGGCGATAAAAAGGCAGATTTTAATCTAGTTAATATTCTCGATAATAGTGGAAAATGTAAGCTTAATTGTAATGTAAATAATTTTGGATTTCCTACTTATAATATTGATTTAGATGGGGATGGAATTCCTGATATGGCTATAGCTTTAAATGGCGAAAGTATTGTTGCAAATATTGATAGTAATAGAGATGGAAAACCTGATAATGGCATCATTGACACAAGTTTACTTAAATATGAAACAATCGAAGAAAATATAGATTTATCTAAAGATAATGAATTTAGTTTTACTTGGCTTGGAATGAATGATTATAAGAAAGAAATAGTTAAACCAGGTTGGACAAAAAGCAAGAGATTTAATATTTCTAATAATGGAAGTGAAAAAATAACTTATAAAATAACTTGGGAAGAAATTTTAAACGATTATCATTATGAAGTTAGGCCTAAATTTGTTTTAATGAAAAATGGCGCTGAAATTGCTAAAGGAGAACTACTTTATACTCCTAATAATGGTGAAGTATTAGTTGATAATGTAGAAATAAATCCAGGTGAAACTAATCAATATGAATTAATTTATAGTTTTAGTAATAATCAAAACAAGAGTTTGACTGATAATAATTTTGGAAGAACATATTATTCTTCTTTAAAAGTAAAATCTTTATAAAGTGCTAAAAATACGTGGTTTTAGAGCTACGTATTTTTTTTTAGTGATAAAAAAGTGAAAAAAATGTAAAAAAAGACTTGATTTTACATGAAAAACTTGATAGAATTTTTATTGTAAAGGAGGTAAAGAACTATGGGAGAAAACAAAGGACAAACTATTTTCTTATCAGTAATTGGTATAGCAACTTTATTAGTAGCTATTATAGGTGCAACATTTGCATACTTCACAACTACTATGGGAAATAAAGATGCCGTTACAGGTACTGTTACAACAGCTACAATCTCAGCAGTAACATTATCAGGTACTACATTTAGTGGTGAAAATATTATGCCAGGTTGGACAAGTGGTGAAAAAACTTTCACTATTGCAACTCAAAGCATAACTGGTAGTGCTTCAGCTGAATATGCTTGTAAGATTGCTAAAACTGGTGAAGGTACTTCAACAGATTTTGAATATCAAATTACAGGTGCTGATGATACTACTTATGGTGAATGGACTGCTGTTCCTAAAGCTGCAACTGAAGTTGCTACTGGAACAATCGCAACTGGTAACCTAAGTGATGCTTACAAAATCCAATTTAGATTTAAAGAAACTGGTGCTGAACAAACTAACCAAGGACAAACTTTTGGTGCTTCAGTTACTTGTGACTTAACTAAAGTTAACGGTCAAGTTGGACAATAGTTTGAATTAACATAGTTAATTTACGATTATTAACAAAAATTAAGTTAGATTATTTTCTAACTTTTTTTGTGTTTTGTATTGTAATTTTATCTTTTTTTTGGTATCATAATTATATGATATGGTGATAGATATGAAAGATAAGAATATTAAAGCGTATATTTATTCAATAATTGTAGTATTATCATTTATTTTAGTTGCTATTGGTGCTACGTTTGCAGCACTGGTTTTTGCTGATGTAATTGGGAATAAAAAGAATGGTGATGTTGAAGTTAAAACAGCTTATGTAACCGCAGCATTTCATGATATACAAGGTTTTAATGATACAAAGGTTAAACCAGGATGGAGTAATGAAATGATATTTGAGATAGTTAATACTTCTAATGAAGAGGATGCTGTTGGTAGATATAATTTAATGTTTGAAATTGAGAAGAACGAAATTAACGATAATAGTTTTGTATATAGTTTAGAGGGAACAAGTACTCTAAATGGGAAAGTGATTAATGAAAGTTCTACTAATAAGGTAGTGAGCACTAATGAGGTTAGAGTACCAGGTGTGTCTGTTTCTCTCGGAAGTGGAATAATAAATACTGGAGTGGTTCACAGATATAAATTAAAAATGAAGTTTATTGATAATGGAGAAAATCAAGATTATTTACAAGGCAAAACTTTTACTGGTAAGGTTGTTGCTGTAGGTGAGTAGAAAGGAAGCATAATATGAAAGATAGTAGTAAAGATTTAAGTTTAATGATTATCACTGTTCTAACTATAATTATGACTGTAGTTGGTGTTACTTTAGCATACTTTACTACTAAAATTAATCAAAATAGTGCAGTTAATGGAAATGTTGATACTGCTAAAATTGGTAATATAACATTTGATGGTGGTAATGATTTTATAAATAACACTGATATAGAGCCTGGTTGGAAGCAAAGTAAAACATTTACTATAAGTGCTCCTGCTACTGATGTGGCTAGAACAGTGTATGTAAGACTTGATTATACTAATAGTTTTAAAGATTTAACATGGAAGTTGACTGGCACTGGAGCGAATAGTAGTATTACAGGTAAAGTGCCTACTGTTAGTACTAGTACTACTGTTACACTAGTAACATTAACAATTAATCCTAATTCTAATGCTCAGACATTTAATTACACATTTACTTTAGAACTTCCTGATAATAATACAAATCAAAATTATGATCAAGGGAAATCATTTAATGGTACTTTGTATGCTGATTTAGGCGAGGGAGTTAATTCAATATATTATAATAACAAGAATAAAACAGGAACAACTACTATCCCTAATTAGTTGGTGATATGCGTAATAAATATTTGCTGTAGGATACGTTATAAGTGATTAAATTCACTTTTTTTGTTTGATAAATTTAATAAATTAAAAAAAAGATTCAACTTTGTTTTAATTCGAATTTAATTCATTAATGTATTCTATGAAATATATAGGAATATTAATTATTTTTCTAATTAATAAACCCGGAGTTATAAATTTTCCTATTATATCGTATTTACTTAGTATAACATCACACTTTTGCAAAGTTTTTTGGTGGAAAAATCACACTTTTGCAAGTTTTTTTGATAAAAATATCACATTTTTGTATATTTTGGTAATGATTAGTGAAAAAAATATTTGTTAGTAAATTAACTCTACATTTTAAAAACTTATTTAAATTGAATTCTTTAGTAATATTTGATATAATTATTTCAGAAGTAAAAAGGAAGGATTTAAGTGAAAAAAAGTTTTTCTAAAAATATTATAATTAAAAAATTTAAGAAATATTTTAGCACAAATATTTTGTTTTTAACATATACTTTTACTTCTGTTTTAATGGGCTTTTTATTAAGACTATTTACTATGGGGAATGTAAGTGATTTTAGAGCCTATGTATGTGATTTTATTATAGTAATTGTTCTTGGCTCATTTGGTTATCTTATTAAACCTAAAAATCAATTTAAATATTTTCTTTCTATAAGTATATTGTTTACAGCAATGTGCGTGATTAATTCTATTTATTACAAGTTCTATACAAATTATGTAAGTATTAGTTTGCTTAGTACTTTAAGTATGCTCGGTGAAGTGAGCGACTCAGTTACTGCTAGATTAAAATTAATTCATTTTATTTATTTAATTGGTCCAATCACATTAATAATTGTCAATAGGTTATTATCTAAAAAAGATTATTATTATAAAGTAGGAAAAGATGAAAAGGGTAAACTTATGTTTAGAAATACTTGTTTATCTGGTATAGCACTCGTTATTTTGATTGTATTTACTATGACTAAGAGTGATGGTAGCAAGCTTGTTAAACTTTGGAATAGAGATTATGTTGTTAAAAGGTTCGGGATTTATACTTATATGTTTAGCGACTTTGTTACCAGTGTGCAGCCTGCAATTAGCCCTATGTTTAATTATGATGCAGATAGAAGAGAGTTCTTAGATTTTTATAATAGTAAAAACTACAGTAAGGAAGAAAATTCTTATACGGGTATTTTTGAAGGAAAGAACGTTATTTTTATACACATGGAAAGTATTCAAAATTTTCTTATTGATTTAAGAATCAATGGAATAGAGATTACTCCTAATTTAAATAAACTTGTAAAGGAGAGTATGTATTTTAGTAAGTTTTATCCTCAGATAAGTGTGGGAACTAGTAGTGATACTGAGTTTACTTTAAGTACTGGATTACTACCTAGTACAAGTGGAACTGTTTTTGTTAATTATTATGATAGGACTTATGAAACAATGGAAAATGCTTTTAGAAATAAAGGGTATTTTACATTTGCAATGCATGCTAATAACGGGAATTACTGGAATAGAAAAAATATGTATAATACTTTAGGCTATGATGCTTTTTATGATAGAGATAGTTATATTGTTCCTACTGATAAGAAAGATGAAAATTATGTTGGACTTGGGTTAGGTGATAAGTCGTTTTATGAGCAAATTATTCCTATAATTAAAGACATAAAAAATAATCATAGTAATTATATGGGTAAAGTTATCAGTTTGAGTAATCATAGTCCATTTAATGATTTAAGTAAGTATGGTGATATTGACTTTAGCGTGGAGTATAAAGATGAAGATGGTAACATAGAAGTGGATAGTTATTTAGAGAATACAGAGATAGGCAATTATCTTAAAAGTGCACATTATGCAGATGAAGCTTTAGGTGTTTTATTTAAACTTATAAAGGAAAATAATTTAGATGAAAATACTGTATTTGTTTTATATGGAGATCATGAAAGTAAACTAGGTAAAGAGAATTTAAATTATTTATATAATTACGATCTTTATACTCATAAACTTAAAAGCAAAGATGATGCAACTTATATTAATTTAAATAAATATGGTTATAATTTACTTAAGAATACACCTTTAATTATTTATACAAATGGTATTCAATCTAAAACTGTAAAGGATGTTATGGGTATGTGGGATGTTTTTCCAACTATTAGTAACATGTTTAATTTAGAGTGTAAGTATAATTTAGGTAATGATATTTTTAGTAATAAAGAAAAAATAGCTGTTTTTCCAAATGGAGATATTATTACTAATAAAGTTTATTATAATAATTTAAGAGATGAGTATGTTTCTTTAAATGGAGAGCCTATTAATAATAGTTATATAGAGAAAATAAAGAATTATGCAGAAGTTAGACTAGGCGTAAGTAAAGCTATCATAGTACATGATTTATTATATAAGGAAGGGAAAGTAGAAAGGGTGAAAGTAAATGAAAAGAGTGTTAAATAAGAATAGATTATTTTATTTTATTAGTATTATATTAGTAGTAATTGTGCTTTTAATTATTGGTATTAAATTTGTTAAGGATTTTATTATTAAAGATAATAAAGATATTATTACTAAGAATAATCTTGATACTTTAGAGTTATATGGATATACTTTAGATGATATGGATAGCAAACTTTATAAAGAGTATTTTAATGAATTAAAAAGTGTTCTTAACAGTGATGTGATTAATTATGAAGAGTATGCTAAAGATATTGTTAAACTTTTTGTTACTGATTTTTATACTTTAGATACTAAATTAACTAGTAGTGATATCGGTGGGATAGAGTTTATACCAAGTGATATGGTAGATAATTTTAAAATGAATGCTGGGGATACTATGTATAATCATGTTAAAACTAATATTTATGGCGATAGAGAGCAAGACTTGCCTATTGTTAAAAATGTTAGCATAGATAGTGTAAGTGAAATTAACTATACATATAAAGAAAAGGAATATTCCGCATATAAGGTAAAGGCTTCTTGGGAATATGAAAAAGATATGGGATATGATAAAGAAGGAGAATATGTTTTAATTAAAGATAATAATAAATTATATATTGTATCTAATGTAAGTGGGGAGTAGTATGGATAATGTTTATGAATTTTTAAAGGAAGAGTCTGGTATTAGGTTTAGAGATACTATTGTTTTAGGTATAAGTGGTGGACCTGACTCCATGGCTTTACTTAGATTAATGCTTAAATTAAAAGAAGAATTAAATCTTGTTTTAGTAGTAGCACATGTTAATCATAATGTGAGAGAGCAAAGTAATGATGAAGAAGAGTATTTAAGAAATTATTCAAATGAAGTTGGAGTTATTTTTGAGAGTATTAAGATAGACAACTGGGGAGATGATAATTTCGAAAATGAAGCTAGGACAGTAAGATATAATTTTTTTGATAAAGTAGTTCATGAATATAATGCAAAGTTTTTAATGACAGCCCATCACGGAGATGATTTAATTGAAACTATTCTTATGAGAATAGTTAGAGGTTCTACTTTAAAAGGTTATAGTGGATTTAGTAAGTTTGTTTATAAGAAAGATTATACTATTGTTAGACCTTTTATTAGTGTAACTAAGGAAACTTTAGTAAAATATTGTGAAAGTGAGAATGTTAAATATTATATTGATTATACTAATTATGAAGATATTCATACTAGAAATAGATATAGAAAGTATGTGTTACCTTTTCTTAAAGAGGAAGATGCTAATGTAAATTTAAAGTTTTTAAAGTTTAGTGAGACATTACTTTTATATAATGAGTATGTTGATAGGGAAATGAATAGCGTAATTAATAAAGTTTTTAAAGATGGAATATTAAGTATTAGTAAATTTAATGAAATTCAATATTTAATTCAAACTAAAATTATTTATAATATTTTAGAGAAAATATATGGAGATGATCTTTTTATTGTTACTAATACTCATGTTAAACTTATTTTTGATTTAATTAATGGAAGTAAACAAAATAGCATTGTTCATCTACCTAATAATGTTAAAGTTATAAGGGCTTATGATGAAATTACATTCAACTTTGATGATGAGGAACTTGATGTTTATGAAATCGAAATAAATGATGTTGTTAATTTGCCTAATGGGAAGAATATAATTAAAGTGGATGATAGTTATGATACAAGTAATAATGTTATTAGATTAAGTAGTGAAGATGTTACTTTACCTCTTTATGTGAGAACTAGAAGAGATGGAGATAAGATCGAAGTTAAAGGTATGAATGGTAGAAAGAAAGTTAGTTCTATATTTGTGGATGCTAAAATTTCAAGTAGAGAAAGACATATTTGGCCAGTAGTGTGTGATAGTAAAGATAATATAGTTTGGATACCCGGACTTAAAAAAAGTAAATTTGATATAGAAAATAGTCAAAAATGTGATATAATACTTAAGTACTATTAAAGAAAGGATGATTTTATGAAAAAAAGAAATTTATTTAAAGATATGACACCTTATGTTTTATTACTTATTGTTATAAGTGTAACTATGTATATTTTTAGTATTAAAAATGTTAAAATTCATGATTTAAGTTATAATGAGTTTTTAACTAATCTTAATAATGAAAAAGTTGAAAAAATAGAAGTTACACCTAAGAATAGTGAGAGTGTTTATTATTTAACTGGTAAGTTAAAGGGATATTCTGAAAATGAAACATTTAAAGTAGTTGTTCCATTTACTGACAGTGTAATTGAAAATGTTTTAGATGTTGCAAGTTCGCAACAACTTGATGTTAAGACTAATAAGGATCCTGGAAGTATTAGTTGGATTGCAGTTGTTCTAAATATTTTACCTGTTGTACTTTTAGTTGGAGTAAGTGTGTGGATGGTTAAAGCACTTATGGGTAACGGAAAAGGTGGTTCGCTTGATTTTGGTAGAAGTAGAGCTAAGTTAAATCAAGATGGCGGAAAGACAACATTTAAAGATGTTGCTGGTTTAAATGAAGAAAAAGAAGAAGTTAAAGAGTTAATAGACTTTTTAAAAAATCCTAAAAAATTCCAAAAGTTAGGTGCTAGAATTCCTAAAGGTGTTCTTTTAGTAGGGCCTCCAGGAACTGGTAAGACATTACTTGCTAAAGCTGTAGCGGGTGAAGCTAAAGTGCCATTTTATTATATAAGTGGTAGTGACTTTGTAGAATTATTCGTAGGTGTTGGTGCATCACGTGTTAGAGATATGTTTAAACAAGCTAAACAAACAGCACCATGTTTAATATTTATTGATGAAATAGATGCAGTAGGTAGACAGAGAGGAACTGGTTTAGGTGGAGGACATGATGAAAGAGAACAAACTTTAAACCAATTGCTTACTGAGATGGATGGATTTGGTGCTAATGAAGGTATTATTATAATCGCTGCAACTAATAGACCTGATGTTCTTGATCCTGCACTTCTTCGTCCAGGAAGATTTGATAGACAAGTTACAGTTAATTTACCTGATGTTAGGGAAAGAGAAGCAATACTTGGTGTTCACGCTAAGAATAAAGTATTAGATGAAAGTGTTAAGTTAAAAGCTATTGCTGAAAGAACTCCAGGTTATAGTGGAGCAGATTTAGAGAATTTACTTAATGAAGCTGCACTTTTAGCTGTTAGAAGAAATAAAAATTCTATTGGCATGGATGAAATAGATGAAGCAAGTGATAGAGTATTAATGGGACCTGCTAAAGTAAGTAGAAAAGTTACAGATTATGAAAAGAATATCGTGGCTTATCACGAAAGTGGACATGCTGTTTTAGGTATTGAACTACCTAATGGAGAAGAAGTTCATAAAATTACTATTATTCCTAGAGGAATGGCTGGTGGTTATACTCAGATGCTTCCAAAAGAGGAAAGAACTCTTGTTGCTACTAAGGATGAACTTTTACAAAGAATTACAAGTTATTTAGGTGGTAGAGTTTCTGAAGAATTATTTTGCGGGGAAATATCTACTGGTGCAAGTGATGACTTTAAAAGAGCTACTCAAATAGCAAGAAGTATGGTTACTGAATATGGTATGAGTGATTTAGGACCTGTACAACTTGAACACAAAAGCGGAGAAGTATTCTTAGGTAGAGACTATACAAATAGTAGCAAAAACTATAGTGATGCTGTTGCTCTTGAAATAGATAAAGAAATTAGAAAGATAATGGATGAATGCTATAAAAGAGCTAAAGATATTTTGTCTAAGAATAAAGGCTTAGTTGATATGCTTGCTAAGACATTATATGAAAAAGAAACTATTACTAAAGAAGAAATAGAAGAAGTAGTTAAAGAATATAATGAAAGTAAAAAGGGCAAGAAGAAAACAAAAGTTGAAGAGTAAAATCTTCAATTTTTTCTTTAAAATAATTATATTTCTTTAGAAAAGTGTAATAAAAATGGAAAAATATTTTCTATGAAAAAACTTAAAATATTGAACATAATTAATTTTGTTTTAGATTAATTTGAAAAAAGTTTATAAAAGTAGTCTTTTTAACTTTAAAGTTTATGATAAATGTGTTAAAATATTTTTATAGCGAGGTAGTATTATGGGAAAGGTTATATCACTTGTAAATCAAAAAGGTGGGGTAGGCAAAACAACAACAAGTATTAATTTATCTAGTGCTTTAGGTCATTTAGGTAAAAAGGTTTTATTAATAGATTTGGACCCACAAAGTAATAGTACTACTGGGCTAGGTATTAATAAAGCCGATATTAGTAAGAGTATTTATGATGTTATTACACATGGGTGTGATATCAAGGATGCTATTATTAAAACAAAATTTAAGAATTTAAGTATTATTCCATCAATGATTTATCTAAGTGGAGCAGAAATAGAACTTATACAGAATGCTAGTAAGGAAAGTGACTTTATTATAGGAGATCAACTTAAATTACAAATTGATACTATTAGAGAAAGGTATGATTTTATTTTAATAGATTGTCCTCCTGCACTTGGAGTACTTACTACGAATGCTCTTGCAGCTAGTGATAGCGTTCTTATTCCAGTACAGTGTGAGTATTATAGTTTAGAGGGCGTTACACAACTTTTAAATACTATTATACTTACTCAAAGTAAAATTAATCCTCACTTAGATATTGAAGGGGTTTTGCTTACAATGTTAGATGGAAGAACGCTTGTCGGTCTTGAAGTAGTTGAAGATGTTAGAAAATTCTTTAAGGAGAAGGTTTTTAATACAATTATTCCAAGATTAGTTAGGTTAGTTGAAGCTCCAAGTCATGGGAAACCTATACTTGAGTATGATCCTAAATGTAGAGGTGCTCTTGCGTATGTTAATTTAGCAAAGGAAGTGATTGATAGAAATGGAAACAAAGAGGAAGGCTCTAGGGAAAGGGCTGGAGCAACTATTTAGTGGAGAAGCATTTAATTTAGAAGAATTTGAAAGAAATGTAGTTGAAAATACTTCTAAGGATGAAGTTAAACTTATTAATTTAGATGAACTTAGGAGTAATCCTTATCAACCAAGAAAAGTTTTTGATGAAGAAAAGTTAAACGAACTTGCTAAAAGTATAAAAGATTTTGGCATTTTTCAGCCTATAATAGTTAAGAAAAGTATAAAGGGTTATGAGATAGTTGCAGGTGAAAGAAGAAGCATAGCAGCTAAAAGGGCCGGATTAAAAGAAGTACCATGCATAGTTCGTGATTTTTCTGATGATGAAATGATGAGTATTGCACTTCTAGAAAATATTCAAAGAGAGAATTTAAATATTATAGAAGAAGCTAATGCTTATAAGAAAATGATAGATATTATGGGGCTTACTCAAGAAGAACTTGCTAGTAAAATCGGTAAGAGTAGAAGTCATGTTACTAATATTTTGGGTATATTAAAACTTCCAAGAAAAGTACAAGATCTTGTTTTAAGTAATAAGATTAGTATGGGACATGCTAGAAGTTTAAGTAAACTTAGTGATGAGATGGAAATATTTGAAATGGCTGATAGAATAATTAATGAAAATCTTTCTGTCAGAGATTTGGAAGATATTATTAGCAATGGGAGTTTTGAAAAGAAAGTTAAGATAAGTAAACCTATAGTTAAAGATGCTAGACATGTAGAGATACAAAATATTATGAGAGAAAAAATAGGAACTTTAGTTAAGGTAAATAATAGAAATGTTGTTATTCCTTTTGATAGTGAGAAGGATTTAGAGAGAATTCTAGAAATTCTTAATATTGATATTGATTTAGATTAGGTGTTATATGAAATATAATTTAGGGAGTAATGTTATAATGAAAAAAGAACATCCATGTGGTACTAATTTATGGGAAGTAGTAAGAATGGGTGTCGATATAAAACTAAAATGTAAAGCTTGTGGTAGGATGATAATGATGGATAGATTAGAGTTTGAGAGAAAACTTAAGAAAGTGGTGGAAGATGAAAAACAAAAAAATTAGTCCTATATTGATGTTTATTATTTTGACTTTTTCAGTTATTATTTTAAGTTTTGTTTTGTCATTATTCAGTTTGCAAGCTGAATATAGTACAGTAAATAGTTATACAAATCAGCTTCAAAATAATGTGGTGCAAGTTGAAAATTTGCTTAGTCTTAAGGGATTTAAGTATATAGTTAGTACTACTGTAAGTAACTTTGTTAACTTTGCCCCACTTGGAAGTTTAATTATAGTATTAATTGGTATTGGTGTTCTTGAAAAAACAGGATTTGCTAGAACATTTTTTACTCTTTTAACACAAACTTTTAGAAAAAATAATATTACATTTGTTTTAGTTCTTTTGTCAATTTTGTCTGGTATTTTTGGTGATATAGGTTATATTGCACTTTTACCTATAGGAGCTTTACTTTTTAAGTATGGTCATAGAAATCCTGTTGGGGGAATTATACTTACATTTGTGAGTGTGACTGTTGGTAAAGGAATGAATATAATTCTTTCTAATGTAGATACTTCTTTAGTTAAGTTAACTAGTTTAGCTAGTACTGTAATAGATAAGAGTTATGTTATTAACAATCATTTTCAATTGATCATAAGTTTTATTCTTGTTATGGCTAGTTCTATTTTAATTACTAGAGTAACAGAAAAGACAATTATGCCTAAACTTGGTAAGTATGAATTTGATGAAATTGAACTTCTTGATAATGTTAAATTTAGTAATAAAGAACTTAGAGGTTTTATTCTAGCTATGGGAGCAGCTATAGTATATACTTTAATCATTATATATATGATTATACCAGGGTTACCTTTAAGTGGTACTTTACTAGATAGTAGTGCTAGTACATATGCGCTTAAATTACTTGGACCTGATAGTTTATTTAGTCAAGGGCTCGTGTTTATAATTACTATTTTATTTATTATTGTGGGACTTGTTTATGGTTTTGTTTCAAAAAGTATTAAAAATAGTAATGAGGTTAGTGAAGCATTAAGTTTTTCACTTGATAAAATTGGAAATGTTTTAGTTCTTTTATTACTTGCTAGTTTATTTATTAATGTTTATGAAAAAAGTAATATAGGACTTGTTATTACTGCTTTGTTAACAAATTTAATAAATGTGTTTAAGTTTAGTGGATTTGGACAAATTATACTATTATTTGTTATTTCTTTAGTGGTAGGTTTGTTCCATACAGGAATGCTTAGCAAATGGCAAATTATGAGTGCAGGTGTGATACCACCACTTATGAATGCTAGTGTTAGTCCTGAATTTGCTCAGGTTATATACACTGCTGGATCAAGTATATCACTACTCTTTACACCGCTTATGAGTTATTTTGTTATATTTATTGCTCTTGTTTCTATTTATGATAAAGGTGATAAATATAGTATTAAAAATTTATTTGGATATTTAAAGAGTTATGCTTTAGTTATAATATTAATGTGGATTATAGTTATACTTGGTTTTTATATGATAGGTATTCCTATTGGTATAGGAACTAGTCCTACTGTAAAGTTTTAGGAGGTTTTATTTATGAGTTTAAAGGCTGGAATAATTGGTATGCCAAATGTTGGTAAGAGTACTCTTTTTAATGCAATTACTAAAAAGAATATTCTTGCTGCTAATTATCCTTTTGCTACAATAGATCCAAATTTAGGTACTGTAACAGTACCTGATGTAAGACTTGGAGTTCTTGAGGAAATGTTTACTCCGGAAAGATGTATTGGTGCACAGTATGAATTTACTGATATTGCTGGTTTAGTTAAAGGAGCTAGTAACGGAGAAGGTCTTGGTAATAAATTTTTAAGTCATATTAGGGAAGTGGATGCTGTTATACATGTTGTTAGATGTTTTATTGACAAAGATATTATACATGTGGAAGGGGATGTAGATCCTGTCAGAGATATAGAAATTATTAATTTGGAACTTGCTATGTCTGACCTAGAAATAGTAAGTAATAGAATTGATAGAATTAAGAAAAAAGCAGAAACTAGTAAGGATAAAGATACTTTAAAAGAAGTAGAATTATTAGAAAGGTGTAAAGATATTTTAATTAGCGGAGATATTTTAAGACATCACGAGTTTACTGAAGATGAGTTATTAATTTTAAAGCCTTTTAATTTTATTACTATTAAACCTATGATATATTTGGCTAATGTGAATGAAGTTGATTTAGTTACTGGCAGTAATGTATTTATAGATAAAGTAAGTGATTATGCAAAAAAAGACGGCTCTGAATTAATACTTATGTGTGCTAAGATAGAAAGTGAACTTGCTGAACTAGAAGATAGTGAGAAGAGAGTATTTTTAAATGAACTGGGTATTGAAGAAAGTGGTCTTGATAAGTTAATTAGGGTTACTTATGACACTTTAGGTCTTGCTACATTTTTTACAGTAGGTACTGATGAAGTTAAGGCTTGGACATTTAAAAAAGGTATGAAAGCACCTGAATGTGCTGGTTTAATACATACAGATTTTCAAAAAGGTTTTATAAAAGCTGAAGTTATGTCATATAATGATTTAGTTAGTTTAGGTAGTGAACTTAAGGTTAAAGAAGCTGGAAAAGCTAGACTAGAAGGTAAGGAATATCTAATGCAAGATGGAGATATTTGTTACTTTAGATTTAATGTTTAGGGAGGAAATTTATGGAAAAATATTGTTCTAAATGTGGAAAAAAATTAGTTGATGGAAAATGTCTATCATGCGCTAAAGAGTGTTCTTTAAGTAATAATGGAATTATAAATAGAAAAGCACTTAAAGAAGTAGCAAAAGAAAAATTAAATGGAAATATGTGGACTATATGGAAACCTTTATTAGTTTTGATGCTTGCAGGTTCTCTTGGTGGAGCTATTTTAGGATGTGCTGAAGAAGGTAGTGGACTTTATTTCTTATTAAATCTACTTACTAGTTTAGCTGTTGTACCTCTTTCATTTGGAGTAAGTAAATATATACTTGACTTTGTTAGAGGTAAAGAGTTTGATTTTGATAAGTTATTTGATTATTATAAATCAAATGTAGTAAATATTTTACTTTTGAGCTTCTTAACTACTTTATTTATTAGCTTATGGTCAATATTATTAATTATTCCTGGTATTATTGCTGCTTTATCTTATTCAATGTGTACATATATTTTTGTGGATGGAGAGCATACAGAACCTATGGAAGTTATAAATGAAAGTAAGAGAATGACTTACGGGTATAAATGGGATTTATTTGTATTTGGTTTAAGTTTTATTGGCTGGATATTATTAAGTTTCTTATTTATCCCAGTTATTTATGTAGTTCCTTATGTTACAGTTGCAAATGCAATGTACTACGATGAACTTAAAAAGATTAAAGAAATGGAGTAAAACCGGTTCTTCAATTTCTGAGGGGAAGCAAAACCCTCTAAATGAAGATGCTAACTTC
>USFF01000008.1 GCA_900553835.1 uncultured Mycoplasmatota bacterium | reverse complement strand
AATTTGCTCATATAAAAACCTCGCTTCTTGTGTCCAAGAAACGGGGTTCATATCAATGATTAATTTCATAATACCAGTTTTTTTATTTATCTTTTAAGTGATTTTACTAGTTTTTCTTCTCTTTTATATTCTTCAAGAAGTGATGAATATTCTTTATTAGTAATGTCACCATTTCTATATTCTTTTTCTATGTAAGCTTCACTTTTAATCATATATGGAACTTCACTTACTTTAAAGAATTTACTATACATACTTAAGTCCTCTTTGGTTACATCAGTAAATTTACCTGCACTTATTTTTGCTATGTTATATATATTCTCAGAGATCTTTATAACAGGGATACTTGTATATGTTCTACCATTTTTAACAAAGCCATATGGAATAAATAAGTAATAAGTTCCATCTTTTGTAACAACTTTTTTATATCTATTTGCATTTATAGCATCTCTATTGTCATCAATAAATACCTTTTTGTAATTAAATACATATTTTTTAAGTGGTACTAATCCCATTTCAAAGAATTCATTTTCACTAGGAACATATATACTACTCCCCAAATTGAACCAATCAATTTTGTTTACTATTAACTTATATAATAATGGCCCCTTTGATAATTTTACATATTCTTCCTTAAATTTACTCATTAAAGTTTTATCACTTAGTACATCAAAAAACATGTATTCATGATCTGGATCACTTACTAAAACTTCTCTTCTAGTTAAATTAGGTATATATTCTTTAGTTTCATTATTCATTAAAAAACACCCTCCTGTATAAATGATTATACTATATTAAATGTTTAATTTCAAATTATATGTGCATTATTTTACAGATATGTGTAAAGTTAAAAAAGAACTATATTAAAGTAATAAAAAATGATATAATTAAAAAGGGAGATTGATAACATGTTTGATAATTTAAGTGAAAAGTTAGATGGTATTATATCTAAAGTAAAAGGTTATGGAAAAATTAATGAAGAAAATATAAGTGAAATGGTTAGAGAAGTTAGACTTGCTTTACTAGAAGCTGATGTTAACTATAAAATAGTAGGAGAGTTTGTAAATAGAGTTAAAGAGGAGGCTTTAGGTGAAGAAGTTGCTAAGAGTTTAAAACCAGGAGAAGTTTTTGTAAGCATTTTAAGAAAAGAACTTATTAAACTACTAGGGGAAGAACAAAGTGAACTAATAGTCAAAGATTTTACAGTAGTTTTAATGTGTGGTCTTCAAGGAAGTGGTAAAACTACAACTACAGGTAAACTTGGAAATTTAGTTAGAAAAAAGTATAATAAAAAACCAATGTTTATTGCATGTGATGTTTATAGGCCCGCTGCAATAGAACAATTAAAAACACTTGGTAAACAATTAAATATTGAAGTTTATGAAGAAGGAAAAGGAGATCCTGTACAAATTAGTAAAAGAGGTATTGAGTATGCTAAAAGCAAGGGCTACGATTATGTACTTATTGATACAGCAGGAAGACTGCAACTCGATGAGAAGTTAATGGATGAACTAGTTAATATTAATAATGAAGTAAAAGCTGATGAAATACTTTTAGTTATAGATGCAATGATGGGGCAAGATGCTGTTAATGTTATTAATGGTTTTAATGAAAAACTTCCTATAACTGGTTCAATACTAACTAAGATGGATGGAGATTCCAAAGGCGGTGTTGCACTTAGTTTAAGGCATTTAACTAATATACCTATTAAATTTATAGGTGAAAGTGAAAAACTTGATGGAATAAGTGAATTTGTTCCTTCCAGAATAGCAGATAGAATTTTAGGTTACGGGGACATTTTAAGTATTGCTGAGAAAGCAAGCTCGGTTATTGATGAAGAAGAAGCTAAAAAAACTGCAAAAAAAATGAAAAAAGGTAACTTTGATTTAGAAGACTTTTTAAGCCAGCTTAAACAAATAAAAAAACTTGGCCCACTTGAAAATATGTTGAAATTATTACCTGGTGCTAGAAAAATGGGTCTTAACAATATAAGTATAGATCCAAAAATTATGGCTAGAATAGAAGCAATTATACTTTCTATGACACCAGAAGAGAGAAGAAATCCAGATATTTTAAAAGCAAGTAGAAAAATAAGAATTGCTAAAGGTAGTGGAACAAGTGTGGAAGAAGTGAATAGACTTTTAAAACAATTTGAAGAAATGAAAAAAATGATGAGAAGTTTTGCAAATGGTAATATGAAAATGCCATTTTAGGAGGAATTTATGTTAACTATAGATGAATTTAAAAAAGTTGATATGAGAGTAGGGACTATTATAGATGCTAGTATAAATAAAGGAGCTAGAAAGCCAGCTTATAAGTTAAAAATTGATTTAGGAGAGCTTGGAATAAAAAACTCTTCTGCTCAGATAACCGATATTTATAAACCTGAAGATTTAATTGGTAAAAAAGTAATTTGTGTTATTAATTTTGAGCCAATTAAAATTAGTGAAGTAAAAAGTGAAGTCCTAGTTTTGGGAGTAGACAGTGAAAGTGGTGTAGTTCTTTTAACTACAGATCAACAAGTACTAAGCGGCACTAGAGTATATTAAATACATAATTATTTATAATATTAAGGGTGAACTATGAAAAAAGAAAGTGTTTATAATATTTATTTTGGTTTAATAGATAAAAATAATAATTTAGTTATAGACTTTGACAGTTTTAAATTATTTATAAGTGAAGTATTAAAAGAACTAAAAGTAAATTATTTGATTAGTTTAAATACCGGCGGATATTTAAAAAATGATGAAAGTTATATTACAGAAAATATTGTTAAATTAACCGTTTTTGATGTAGATGCTGGTACTATAAATAAAATTGGATTAACAATAAAAAATAAATTAAATCAGGAATGTGTAATTATAACTAAATGTGTTTTAGATTATGAAATAATTTATTAACTCAAGAAATGTTTCGTGTTATTATTTTCTTTTATATGATATATTTGTCTAGAGGTGACTAATTATGGACCAAAAGAAAGTTGGTAAATTTATTTTAATTAAAAGAAAAGAAAGAGGTTTAACGCAAAGTGAACTTGCAGATAAGTTAGGTGTCACTGATAGGAGTGTGTCTAACTGGGAGAATGGTAAATGTATGCCTGATATAAGTTTATTTAAACCTCTATGTTCAGTCCTAGGTATTAATGTGAATGATTTACTAAATGGTGAAGAAAACAAAAGCTATGATGCTTTAATTGATTACACTACTAAGCTCAATGATAAAAATAACCTATATTATTCCATACTTCTTGTAATTTGGGGTTTTTCAATTATATTTTTTGTTTATGCTTTAATTTCTGAAACTAGAAATTCTTTAATTTACTTAATGCTTGGAATTATAATAACTATTTTAGGTATAATTAAATTAACAAAAAGATTAAAACATAATAAAATAATAAGTATCTTTTTTACTATGGCTTTAGTGATTATACTTAATTTATTTGATTTTATAAATGTAAAATATAATTATAAAATACCAAGACTTAGATTAAGAAGTATTATAGTGGATAATTATACATATTATGAAACATTATTCTTTGATGTTTATAAATGTGAGATAGATTCGTTCTATAGTGATATTAATATAGTTAAAAAAGCACCATTTAACAAGGATTATTGTTATACACATATAGCACAAAAAAACATCAATAAAACTTTAAATAAACTTAATGAAGTAACTAAAATAGAACTTCTTAAATTAAGTTCTAAAGATGAAGAAAGAAATTATGAAATATTTAAAACTATAGAAAATACTGAAGAGATTAAATATATTACAAATATTTTAAAGAAAGCAAAATATACAAATAATTTAGATGCTATGATGAGTAATTTTTTAATTGTTTTATACAATAAAGAAGATAAATATTTAGAATTTACACAAAATAGTTTAACTAGACAAAATAATACTTATAATATTTATTTTAGTAAAAGCGATGAAGAAAAGTTAATTAGTTTATTTAATTAATTTTTTTATGGAAAAAACTAATAAAATCTGATATTATAATTTTAGTGATGCTTTATGAATAGATGTAAGTGGTGTAATATAAATAATAAAAAATACGTTGATTATCATGATAATGAATGGGGAGTATTAAATACAAGCGATTTATATTTATTTGAGATGCTTATCTTAGAGTCATTTCAAGCCGGACTTTCGTGGGAATGTGTTCTTAATAAAAGAGAAAGTTTTAGGCTTGCTTATGATAACTTCAACATAAATAAAGTGATTAATTATGATGAAATTAAAAAGAATGAACTTTATAATAATAAGAATGTAATAAGGAATAAACTTAAAATAAATGCTAGTATAGAAAATGCTAAAATTTTTAAAAATATAATAAATGAGTATAATTCATTTTACAACTATTTAAAAACTTTTACTAAAGGTAAAGTTTTTAGAGAAATTAATAAAACTACATCTCCTTTAAGTGATGAAATTAGTAATGATTTGAAAACTCGAGGTATGAAGTTTGTAGGCTCTACTATAATTTATTCTTATTTGCAGGCAGTAGGCATTATTAATTCCCATGAAAAGGGATGCTTTTTGTACAAAAACAATTAAAACAACAAAAGTGGGTGCAAAAAGGTGTAAAGAAGAGAATAATAATTTAAAAAAGTGAGAATTTTCTCACTTTTTATTAAGCCATTCTCTTCCATCTACTAGTCTTGAAATTAACATAGAAGAAGCTGTATCACCAGTGACATTAAGTACAGTTGCGGGTGCATCTATAATAGTCGCAATAGCTGTTAAAATAGGTAAAGTACTTACTGGAAAACCTAGAAGAGTAATAATAAATAATTCTGATATAGTACCTCCACCAATAGGTATTGCAGTGACTAAAAGCGTACTTATAAGAGCTATTAATATTATTTTAGATGTATTAATATTTGAATTAAATAAATATACTAAAAACATTATTTTAAAAACACTACCTATGATTGAACCATCTTTATGAAATGAAGTACCAAGTGGAATAGTAGTGTTTACTATGCTTTCTTCTACACCAATATTCTTTGTAGCTTTTATATTTACTGGAATCGAAGCAGCAGAACTACAAGTTGATAAAGCAGTTAAAGTTGGAAGAGTAATATTTTTCCAATAAAGATGAAATCCTTTCTTTCCTCCTGATAAAAATGCATAAATTGAATAAATAATAAAATAGACAAATAAGCAAGCTATTAAATATATTAAGAAAGTCTTAAAATAACCCTTTAAAATTGAAGAACCAAAATTACTAGTAAAAACTGCAAAATAACATCCAAGACCAACTGGTGCATAATACATAATGTATTTAATAATTCTTTCCATTACATTACTCATACTAATAAGAACATTTAAAAAGTCTTTTGATTTATCTTTTGTACTAGAAATAGCAATGCCAACAATTACACTAAAGACTACTAATGCAACAATATTTTCCTTAGATAATAGGTTAACAAAATCATTCGTACTTATTGTGCTAACCATTCTTCCTAGTAAATTAGTTTTTTCAGTGCTAAAATTAACAGTACTTAATCCATTAAAAATATTTCCTATATTACTTGCATCAACTAAATTAAATCTAGTAAATAGAAAGCCAATAAATAAACTAACTAAAGATGTAATAAAAAATACAATAAAAATATTACATAGAATTTTAAAAGTTCTTTTAGGCTTATTCATTTTGCCAATAGACGTAGTTATTGTTAAAAAAATAAGTGGTGGTACTATGACTAATAATAGGTTAATAAATAAATCTCCAAAAGGTTTTAAGAAAAGTATTTTTTCTTTAAAAATAATTCCTATTATAGCCCCAAGTATAATACTTAATAAAAGAATAAAAGAACTCTTATAGTTATTAAATAATTTTTTCATTAATCTCCTTTCACTTAATTATATTTAATTATTATGATATAATGTTAAATATAAGTGAAAGAAAGTGATAAAAATGAAAGTGTTAATAACAGACTTAAATCATGAAGGAGAAGGAATTACTAGAGTAGACAACAAAGTGGTATTTGTTAAATATGCTCTTCTAGGTGAAGAAGTAGACATTGATATTATAAAGAGTAAGAAAAATTATAGTATAGGTTTATTAAAAGAAGTAATTATTCCTTCAAAAGAAAGAATATGTAATAAATGCCCATATTATTATATATGTGGTGGTTGTAACCTGGAGCACACAACTTATGATAATGAACTATCATTTAAAAAAAGTAAAGTAAAGAATATCTTATCAAAATATGCAGGTATAAGTATAGATTTAGATATAGTACCATCAAATAAAAGATATAATTATAGAAATAAAATAACTCTCCATAATAAAGATAATATAATAGGCTATATGAAAGAGAAAACTAATCTAATAATACCTATAGACAAGTGTTTAATTGCAAATGATTTAATAAATAATGAAATAAAAACTATTAAATCTAATAATGAACAAATAGTGCTAAGAACTAATGGTAAAGAAGTTATATTTGATAATAATAGCTCTCTAATCATGGATGTTAATGAATATAAATTTAAAATAGATATAAATTCTTTCTTTCAAGTTAATACTTACATACTAGAAGAAATATTTAAATATATGGAACATATTATAGATAATTCTAATCTAATACTAGATTTATATAGTGGAGTAGGTACTCTTTCCTTAATGGCAAGCAAAAAAGCAAATAAAGTAGTTGGAATAGAAGTAAATAAATATTCTCACTTAAATGCTTTAGAAAATATAAAATTAAATAAAATATCTAATGTAGAATTTATACATGGTAAAGTAGAAGACAAAATTAAGAATATAAAAGATAAAGTAGATTTAATTATTACAGATCCACCAAGAAGTGGAATGGATAAAAAAACTATAAATGTTATAAAAGAATTAAAGCCAGAAAAAATAGTTTATATGTCATGTGAACCAATAACACTTGCAAGAGATTTAAATTCTTTGAAAGATCTTTATGAACTTAAAAGTATAAAATTATTTGATATGTTTCCTTGTACTTATCATGTTGAAAGTGTATGTTTATTAGAAAGGAAGTAGGAATAATAGTGAAAAACAAAACATTGATTATAATAATATTATTAACTTATATTTTGGTACCTATATTAATAATGAATAATAATTATTTATTTGAAATTAAATTTTATATATTAACTATTATTGGAATATTAATTTATATTTTAATGAAATTATTTAAAATTTCTAATAAAGAATTAGGTTTAACTAAAAATAATTTTATTCTCTCAATAAAAAGGAATTTACCTTTAATTATGCTATTTTGCACTATAATAATTATATTAAAATTGTTTCATGTTGATAAATATATTGCTAATGAAACAACTTTGTTTTATATCTTCTATGTCTTTGTATCTTGTCCTATACAAGAATTTCTATATAGAGGAGTGCTTGGTTATTTCGAGCAAAGTAGTAAAAGAAAATGGATGTGGATAATTATTTCAAGTTTGTGCTATTCATTTGTTCATATAATTTATAAAGATATTTTGACTTGTGTATTAACATTTATAATTGGATATGTTTGGTATCATTTATATAGGAAAGATTATAACTTAAGTGGTGTAACTTTAAGTCACATTGTTTTAGGAATACTATCAATATCATTAGGAATTGTTAACTGAATAGTAGAAAATAATAATTTTTTGATTTTTATTAAAAAGAAAGTAAAACAACTGATTGTAACACATCAGTTATTTTTCTTTAAATACCTTTTATCAAAAACTCTATAGTATTTATAGAATTCATCAGTTAAGTAACTAACGTTTTCATAACATGATTTTAATCTATCACTAATATTTACGCTGTTATAACTAGTTTTGTATAATTCGTTATTAAGTTTTAAATTTAAATCTGTGCTACTTAAATTACTTTCAATAATGCAATCATTAGAAAGATTATCCTTTCCTATAAACGAGATATTCCCATTATCAACATTTATTTTTAAAGTATAATTATTATTTTTATCTTTATAAGAATTATCTGTATAGACAAATTCATTCTCTTCTTTAATAAAATTTCTCTTTATTAAATCATTACTCATTTCATTTTTAGAATATATAATTTTACTAGGTTCACTTTTATTATAATCGTCCTTATTCTTTAAATTTATTAATTTATTATTTCTAAATATTAATGCTGGGTTTAATTTTATATCATATACTTCCTGATCGGTTTCTAAATTAATATATAACTTATTAATGTTTTTAAATATTTTAGAATTTTCTCCAATATTCTTATAATCTTCTAAAATATGTACTATATTATTATTTGTTCCACTCATTATAAAATAATCATTATTATTTTCTTTATAATATAAAGTATAGTGAGTAGCATCTTTAACTTTAAATTTCAGATCAAAAACATTATAAATTGAAGACGATATAATAAAACCTTCTACATAATCATTATTATATTCATAGTATTTGAATTTTCCATATGTAGTTAAGAAAAATAAAAATACAATAAAAATAAATATTAAAATAATAATTTTTATAAAATTTTTAAACTTCCTTATTGTCTTATCATTTATGTATTTAATACTATCATAAACTATTTCATTTTTATTTCCAATTAATTCCACAATAGATATATCTAATATATCACAAACATTTTTTAGTATACTTATGTCAGGAAAGCTTTTACCATTTTCCCACTTGCTTATTGCTTGAGGACTTATATTTAATTTGTTTGCTAGTTCTTCTTGAGTTAAATTCATTTCTAGTCTTTTTTCTTTTAATATTTTAGAAGTTCTATTTAAATCCATTTCTACCACCTATTCAAATCATATTATATTTTATTAAAAAAGGCAATCAACTATTGGTTAACCTATATACAAACATAAAAAAATTGAGGATTTTTCCTCAATTTAAAAGTTACCACAGCATCCTTCATTTACATTACACACTTCATTTTCCTCACAACAAGTATAGCATGGGCTGTAAGTGTGTCTGTAAATGTGATGATTTATAATTCTAGTATTAATTGGACATACATGAGGAACCTCATGAACTATTTCTCTATGTATTACTCTTTCTCTAGGACATTCATAAACTGGAGGAGTAACCATTCCAGTCATACTTGTAGCAGCATAACCGCCAGTTTCCATTGTAGTTTTTGTTTCTTTGTAACTTTCCTTATTTGCTTCTACTTCATAGTTAGAATACATACCATCTTTGTACACTTTACTTCACTCCTTTACTAATTATATCTTATGATAGAAGTGTATGTTTGTATGGGTACATACCTAATAATTAAATAGGGTAACTATTAATAGTATTACTTCGTTTAATCTCTTCCCAGTTTAATCCATACCTAGCAAGGACTTCTTGCATCGGTTCTAATCCAACCGCTTTCCTTCTTTCATCAACTTCTTTCTGGTTCCATAATAGGTAATAATTCGTACTGGCCATTGTCGTTATTCCAAACAAGTTGACTTCCATATATTTGGTTCTTGTTTTGCTCAATTTCAATTTTGTCTTTAAACATTGCATAATCTTTTAATCGCATATTACCATTTTTAACAGCTTGTTCGATAACTGGTAAATATTTTAGTTTTAACTTTTTTAGAATTTTCACCATATTTTTTTAGTAATTTTTCACTATTGAATGATGATCTATATCTTTGATCATTGTCCCAAACTTGTTCTAAAGTTTCTTTAATTTTTTCAATTTTACCAGCTGTGTATTTCATGATTTTCACCACAATTTTCTGTATTAATTATAATATTTTTGTAATGAATATCAAGTCAAAAATCACGAAACGGGAAATAGCAAAGTGCCAAATTATCACGAAATGGGAAATAGTGATTGAGATTTGTTAATAATTTAATTAACAAAGCATGTGTAAATGTAAAAACTACTACTTGTTTTTTCATGAACTATTTGCTATATTAGAAGTAGATTTAAATATGCTGACCTATAACCAAAACCTTTATAGGAGGCGCCATGAAAGAAGAAGTGGAAAAATATTTAAATCAAAATAGGGCTATGAATTTTAATAATTTATTATTTTATTACATTAAAAGAAGTAAATTAAAAAATTCAGAAGTTTATAAAAGAGTTGGTGTAGATAGAAGAGTATTTTCTAAAATAAAATGTTATAATTATATACCAAGAAAGAACATAATTGTTAGATTATGTTTATCACTTAAACTTAATAAAGAAGAAACAAATAATCTTCTTAAAAAAGCAGGATTTTGTCTAAATGAAAGTGATGTGGACTTAGTAATTTCATATTTTCTAGAAAATAATATTCATGATATTGATATTATAAACGACTATTTATACACCAATTACAACACCACCATATAGTAGTGAGTGTTTGTCTCTATAAAAGAGACCTTTTTTTATTTAATTATGTTAGAATGTTATTAAGGAAAAAGACTCATCCAGCAATAGTCGTATTCAGAAGCCTTAATCACTTTAAGTGAAGAGTCTTGTGTCACTTATGTGACTTCCTTACTAATAGGAGTAAACTAATGAAATATAATATAAAACTTTTTTATCTAAATTCCAAAGTTAATAAAAGTGAAATAATAAATACTTTTAATTTAGCATTTAATGAAAATAAAAATCTTGCACTTGCTAACTTATTATATATTTTAGATATAAGAAGTGGAAAAGGGCAGAGGAGAGTATTCAAAACAATATTTAAATATTTATGTAATAACGAAGAAGAAACAGCCTTGCAATTATTACCATTTATTGGAGAACTCGGTAGGTATGATTATCTACTTGAAGGATTAAATACACCCGTAGAAAAAGAAATAACAAAATTAATAAAAAATAGATTAAAGCTTGATTTAATTAGTAAATATCCATCTTTGCTTGCTAAATGGTTACCTAGTTTAAGAACTCATAAAAAAAATAATAGTAAAGCAAAAAAACTTGTAAAACTTTTAAATATGAAAGAAAAAGAATATAGAAAACTTCTTTCATTCTTAAGAAGTAAAGTTTGTGTTGTAGAAAAATTTCTAAGTAGTAAATATTATTATAAGATTGATTTTAAATATGTTCCAGTAAAGGCTTTTTTTAAGTATGAAAAAGTATTTAAAACTAAACTGAATTCTGAATATTTAAATAATATTGATAAAAAAGCAAAAAGAAAAATTATTCCCAGAAAATATATGACTAGTACATTAAAAAAGTATATTAATATGCTTAATAAATAATTTTCTTTACTTATATTGTATCACATGATACAATATTTATGAAAGGGGAAACATATGGCTAAAAATATTAAAATAACTAAGGAAATGATAATAGATGCAGCATTTAAAATAACAAGAGAAAAAGGTTTTAATAAAGTTAGTAACAGAGAAATAGCTAAAGAATTAAACTGCTCGATTAGACCAATATATTATCAATTTAAAAATGCAAGCGAACTTAATGTTTATCTCTTTAAAAAAGTAGAAAATTATTTTTATAATTATTTAACAAAAGATATAAAAATTAAAGATAAATTATACTTAAGTACTGGAATTAATTATATAAATTTTGCTAAGTATGAAAATAATTTATTTAAGCTTATGTATATGTATGAAGGAGGAAAAAAAACTAACGAAATAATTAGTGAAAATGATAAGGAATCTACTAATTACAATGAAATAGTAATGAAAAGCACTAGTTTAACAAAAGAAAAGGCAAAAGATTTTCATCTTAAAATGTGGATATTTACTCATGGACTTGCTTCTCTAGTAAGTATGGGCTCAGTAAATTTTACTGAAGAAGAGATAGTGAATCTATTAAGGGTAGAATATAAAGCTTTGATGTTAGAAGAAAAGGATGGTAAAAAATGAATATAGTAGAAGTAAAAAATTTAACAAAAAAATATAAAAATTTAACTGCAGTTGATAATATAAGTTTTAGTGTAAAAAAAGGAGAAATACTAGGCCTACTAGGCCCTAATGGAAGTGGTAAAAGTACAACAATAAATGGAATTTTATCTTTATTAACATGTGATGGAGAAGTGAAACTTTTTGGGGAAAAAATGACACCTTTTAATTATAAGATTAAAGAAAAAATAGGAGTTATTTTTCAAGAAGTTGCTGTTTTTGAAGAGTTGACAGTTAAAGATAATATAGATTATTTTTGTGGCCTTTACATAGAAAACAAAAACAAAAGAAAAAAATATGTAGAAGAAGCAATTGAACTAGTGCATTTAGAGGATTTTATAAATTTCTATCCTAAACAATTATCAGGAGGACTACTTAGAAGACTTAACATAGCGTGTGGTATTGCACACAAACCAAAATTAATATTTTTAGATGAACCAACAGTACAAGTAGATCCTCAAAGTAGAAATAATATACTTGAAAGTGTAAAATCTTTAGCTAAAGAAGGTGCAACAATAATATATACAACACATTATATGGAAGAGGCAGAAATACTTTGTGATAAAATTATTATCCTTGATAAGGGTAAAATAATTGCAGAAGGAACTAGTGATGAACTCAAAAGTTTAACTAAAATAGAAGAAAAAATTACCATTGAAGCTAGAAATATAAATGAAGAAATAATTAATAAAATAAAGAATCTTAAAAACGTATTAGAAGTAAATAAATATGAATCAAATCTTCAAATACTTTATAAGAAAGGTAAAAACAACTTAACTAATTTAATAGAATTTTTAAAAGATAATAATTTTGAATATGAGAAGATATTTTCAGAAAGACCAACTCTTAATGATGTATTTCTAGAACTTACAGGAAAGGAATTAAGAGATTAATGTTTATACATAACTTTAAATATTCGTTAAAAATTTTATTAAAGAATAAATCTTTACTTTTTTGGTCATTTATATTTCCTATTATATTAGGAACTTTATTTAAACTGGCATTTTCTAATATAGAAAAAAAGGAAACTTTAAGTACTTTTGATATAGCTATTGTAGAAAATGAAGAATTCAATAATAATTTAATGTATAAAAAAACTTTCGAAACTTTAGGTAATCCTAATAATGATGAAAGATTATTCAATATAAAGTATGTTTCCATAGAAGAAGCAAAAAGTTTACTTGAAAATAGTAGTGTAGTAGGTTATCTTATTTTAAAAGATAACGAACCAACTATTTATGTTAATGATAGTGGTATAAATGAGACTGTACTAAAAGTTACAGTTGAGAAAATAACAGATAAGATCAGTATATATCAAAATTTAATAAATCAGAATGTTGATATTGATGCTATAAATTCTATAGTAAATGAAGTAGAAAATGATATAAAAATAAATGATATTTCTAGCAATAATTTAAGTTATACAAATATAGAATACTATACACTTTTAGCAATGACTAGTTTATATGGAGGATTAATATCTATGTTTTTATCAAATAAACATAGTGCTAACATATTTTCAGTAGGCAAAAGAACTAGTGTAAGTAAACTTCCTAAAAACAAGTTAATATTAAGTAATTTATTAGCTTCATATTTAGTAGAATTGCTTGGGTTAATAATAGTTTACTTGTATTCATTATTTATTCTAAAAGTAGACTTTGGTACTAATAATATTTATGTAATTTTACTTCTATTAACTGGAGGTTTATGTGGCTTATCTATAGGAACATTTATAGCAAGTTTTAAAGTAAGTGAAAACTCTAAAACGGGTATTTTAATAGCTTTTACAATGATTTCTTGTTTCTTTGCAGGTATGTATGGAATTACAATGAAATATCTTGTTGATAAAAGTATACCACTTATTAATAAAGTAAACCCAACTGGGTTAATAACCGATGGATTTTACTCCTTGTATTATTATGAAAGTTATAGCAGATATTTTACTGATATAATAAGTCTTATAATAATATCAGTAATACTAGTAAGTATATCTTTAATTTCATTAAGGAGGAACAAGTATGACAGTATTTAAAACATTCTTTAAAATTGTAAGAAAACATAAAGGATTAATACTTCTTTATACAGTTATGCTCATATCCTTCGGAGGAATTAATTTATCTAGTAGAGATATAAGTGATACTTTTACTAGCAGTAAACCTGATATATTAATTATAAATAAAGATGAAGAAGTAGGAGTAACTAAAAATTTAATAAATTACTTAGAAAATAATGCTAATATAATTAATATAGAAAATAATGAGAATAAAATAAATGATGCTTTATTTTATAGAGATGTTAACTATATAATTTATATTGATAAAGGGTACAGAGAAAAAGTTCTTAATAATGAAAATCCTGTTATAAATATTAAAAGTACTAAGGATTATAATGCTAGCCTAGCTTCATTATTATTAGATGAATATTTAAATATACAAAATACTTATAATAAGGTTACTGATAATGAAGATGAATTAATTACTTTAATAAATGATACTCTAGAAAATAAAACTGATGTTAAAGCCCTTTCTAAAGAAGATAAATCTTCTGAAAATAGAATTGCTAGGTATTTTAACTTTGCTAGTTATAGTATTCTTGCAACTATAATATTTATAATATCTTTAGTAAACACTAGTTTTAAAGATATAAATATTAATAAAAGAATTACCGTTAGTAGTATGGACTATAGAAAACATAATAGTTTACTTTTAAAATCTAGTTTAGTATATGTATTATTTATATGGATTTTATTTAGTGTTCTTGCATTAATCTTACTAGGTAAATCATTATTATCTTTAAAGGGTTTATTATATATACTTAATACTTTAATATTTTCGGTCGGTGCTTTAGCATTTGGTTTGTTAATAAGTTCATTTATCAATAAAAACTCAGTAGGAGGAGTGGTAAATGTAGTTGCTTTAGGTTCAGCATTCTTATGTGGTGCTTTTATTCCTACAGAATTTTTAGGAAGTAGTGTTCTTAAACTAGCCCATGCTTTACCCACATACTACTTTATTAACACTAATAATTCAATTTCTAGTGCAGAAAGTATATCTTCTATATTACCTAATATTTTAGAAAATACAGTTATGTTAATATTATTTACAGTACTGTTTATAATACTTAACAATATAATAACAAAATTAAAAAGAAGTAACTAACTACTTCTTTTTTCTTACATTAATGTACTTAATAGTTTTTTCTCACTTTCTAGTTTTTCTCTTTCTTCATTTACTAATTTTTCTGGAGCTTTACTAACAAAACCTACATTTGAAAGAAGTTCCTCTCTTTTTTCAATTGATGCTTTTAAAGCTTCTATTTGTTTATCTTTGATTAGTAAATCTTCTTTAGTAATTTCCTTTTCATAATAAATACTAGCTTCTAAATTATTAAATTTAACTTTATATTCAGTTATATTTAAACTTTCACTTACTAGATTTTCATCAAGTTTAAGCATATTACTAATTAGTTTATTATTAAAATTAACTTTTACTTTAATATCTTTTGGTAAGTTATTTTCTTGTTTAACATTTCTAAATGCTTTTATAAATCCAATAACTTCTTCAATTTCTTTTTCTTCTTTATCAAAAGAAAATTCTTTGTTTATAGTAGGATAACTACTTATAACTATACTTTCACTATCTTTAATAGGTAGCATATTATAGATTTCATCTGTTACATAAGGCATAAATGGATGTATCATCCTTAAAATAGCGCTAATAGTGTAGCAAAGTGTACTCTTAGTACTAACTTTGTCCAAACTAAATTTACACATTTCTATATAAGAGTCACAAAAGTCATCCCAAATAAATGAATAAAGTACACTTCCTACATTATTGAATTCATATTTATCCATAGATTTAGTAACTTTATCAATTACTTTATTAAGTTTATTAAGTATCCATTTATCCTTATCATCTAAAGAAGAAAAATCATATTCCTTTAAATCATTGATATTCATTAAACAAAATCTACTTGCATTCCATAATTTATTAATAAAATTCCAAGTTGACTTAACTTTATCTTCATCATATCTAAGGTCTTGCCCTTGAGCAGTACTAGTTGATAAAAAATATCTTAAAGCATCAGCACCATACTCATCTATAACATCCATAGGATCTACACCATTGCCAAGACTCTTACTCATCTTTCTACCTTCTTTATCACGAATTAGTCCGTGAATTAAACAATCTTTAAAAGGTCTAGAATTAGTAAAATGAAGTCCCTCAAAAGTCATCCTATTAACCCAAAAAGGTATAATATCATAACCAGTAACTAAAACATTATTAGGATAATATCTCTTAAATAAATCGGTCTCTTCTGGCCAGCCCATTGTACTAAAAGGCCAAAGTGCACTAGAAAACCAAGTATCCAAAACATCTTCGTCTTGAACCCAACCATCTTCTTTAGGAGCCTCATAACCTACATATATTTCTTCTCCCTTATACCAGGCAGGAATTCTGTGACCCCACCAAAGTTGTCTAGAAATACACCAATCATAAGTAATCTCCATCCAGTGATTCATAATCTTTTCAAACCTATCAGGTACAAAATTAACTTTAGAATTCTTATCCTTTTGATTCTCTAAAACTTTATCAGCTAAAGGTCTCATTTTAACAAACCATTGCTTAGAAAGATAAGGTTCTATCATAGCATCACTTCTCTCAGAATGCCCAACTGAGTGTACAATTTCTTCAACACTAATAAGTAAACCATTATCTTTTAAATCCTCTACAAGCTTCTCTCTACAAGCAAATCTATCAAGTCCATTATAAATACCAGCATTCTCATTCATCGTTCCATCTGGATTAATAACAACAATTCTCTCTAAATTATGTCTATTTCCAACTTCAAAGTCATTAGGGTCGTGTGCTGGAGTAATTTTAACTATACCAGTTCCAAACTCAGGATCAGCGTGTTCATCCCCAATAATAGGAATCAACTTATTAACAATTGGAAGAACAACATTCTTACCAATAAGCTTATTATATCTCTCGTCATTAGGATTAACCGCAACAGCAGTATCGCCAAAAAGTGTCTCAGGTCTAGTAGTGGCAACCTCTAAAAACTCATCAGTCCCCTCTATAAAATACTTAATATGATAAAAAGCACCAGGCACATCTTTATAAATAACTTCCTCATTAGAAAGTGCTGTCATAGCAACAGGATCCCAGTTAATAATTCTCTCTCCACGATAAATTAATCCCTCGTTATAAAGAGTAACAAAAACGTGTTTAACTGCATTAGAAAGTCCTTCATCTAAAGTAAATCTTTCTTTAGTATAATCAAGCCCAAGTCCAAGCTTAGCCCATTGTGAATGAATATTATCTGCATATTCTTCTTTCCACTCCCAAGCATACTTAAGCCATTCATCTCTATCCAAACTTCTAGGATTAATACCCATACCTTTTAACTTAGCATCAACTTTAGCTTGAGTAGCAATACCTGCGTGATCCATTCCAGGAAGCCACAAAGCATCAAAACTTTGCATTCTCTTAAATCTAATAATAATATCTTGCAAAGTAGTATTCCAAGCGTGCCCTAAATGAAGCTTCCCAGTAACATTAGGTGGTGGAATAACTATAGAATAAGGCTTTTTACTAGTATCTCCACTTTCAAAATATTTATTCTTAACCCATTTTTCATATTTTCCTTCTTCTACTAATTTGTGATCATATTTCTTATCTAACATAATTTTTCCTCCCAAAATAAAAAGGTGAGTACCAAAGGGCGACTATATTTTATATCTATAATAATAAATAACCGCGGTACCACCTTAATTTTTAACTTATATGCTTAACGCGCATTACACGTTTTATTTTACTTTATTTCAAATAAACACTCATAAGCTACCTTCATAAACTTGATCTATTAACTTCCACCAAACGCTAACTCTCTACAAAATCTTATTTATTACTCCTCTTACTCCTTGCTTTATGTACTAAATAATACCACAAATTTTTATTATTTACAAGTATTATCTAACTCATATGCGAGAATAAGAGAGAAAATATACATAGGTGGATTGAATGCAACACAAAAATGATGAAAATTATGTTTATTTATTATTTAAATTTATTTTAATTAATAGTTAATTTTTCTTCATTTAATTCAAAGTTTTTCTTTTCTTCTTCAATAGCATTAATTAATTCTTGATCAGTTGGCATATGTAATTTATATTCAGAAGAAAATATTGTTTTATTATCTTCTGGTAGTGTATATTTTACAACTGTTTCATTTTTATTAGTTGATAATAATATCCTAATTGTTTTAAATCAACTTGTTTAATTTCTCTATCATAATAATTAGCATGCATTTGCATTTGTCCAATGTCTTGATGCGATATTTTTCCAATTCTTAAATCAATAATAACAAAGCACCTTGAAGAAAATCCTTTACCAAATTCATTAGTTAATTTTTTAGATAATTTTTCTAGCAGTGCATCTCCATAGCTTCCTCTTTGATCACCCTGTTGCAACTCAATAATTGCTTTTCCTATATTTCAATATAAACTAAGCATTTCAGTATTTACAATTTGATAAACCTTATTTCTACTATTAATAACTAAATTAATTAATTCATTGTTCATAATTTGCCTACTTGTATTAAATTCTAATAACAAAATCATATGATAAATCTTTGAAATTTTATATAATAAAATTGAAATTCATTAAATTTTTATCTGCAGTTTATTCTATATAATATCTTTGATTTTTACTTGTGGGTTTATCTGGAACAGTTAAACCTACAAATCCATTCTTAACTGCTGGATTTAGATAACTATTTCTAAATGTCTCTCTTGATTTAATTCCTAATTTAATCATTATTTCTTTTGCTGTTAGTGGTTTACATCCACCCATAACATCAAGAAGATTATTTATATTTAATTCTTCATTTGTAGTAGGCTTTTTTAATATTTCACTAATTTCATCTATAGTTTCTTCTATCATTTTTAACATAAAACAAATAAATTTATTTGAATTACCTTCAATGTTAGAGTCGTTTATTGCTTTATAATATTCATTTTGGTATTTATATATATTTGACTCTATAGGTAAATACTCAAATATATTTCTCCAGTTATATAGAAGTACATTTTGCCAAAGTCTTGCCATTCTCCCGTTACCATCACTAAATGGATGAATAAACACAAATTCATAGTGAAAAATAGAGGATAGTATTAATGGATGAATTTTATTTTTATTTATTTTTATAAATTTAAATAAATCATCCATTAATGAATTTACCATGTGTGCACCAGGACATACAAATATGCATTTATCACCATCAAATACACCCTCATCACCGCTTCTAAAATCCCCTGACTCTTCTACAGTTAGAAAAGTCATAATTCCGTGTATTTTTTTTAATTCAGTAATTGAATAAGGTTTAATAGTTTTTAACATTTCATATGCTTTATAAGCATTTTTAACTTCTTGTATATCTTTTTGTTTACCAATAACTAATTTACCATTTATGACATCTTTTACTTCTTTTAAACCTAGATTATTGTTTTCAATAGCTAGAGAAGAGTGAATACTTCTTATACTTGTTTGCTTTCTTAGGTAAAGAGATTTATTTAGCTTGCTTATATCATCAATCTTTCCGATTTTTTCCATAATGTTAGAAATCCTTTCTAACATTTCATTTGTTATTTCAAATGGTGGGTTATAGTTCTTCATTTTCAATCACTCCTACTATATATTATATCATTTATTAATAAAAATCTCAATATCAACTTACTTAAAACTTGCTTAAATGTTGCTTAATTATAAAAGTCAGGACTTAACATCCTGACTTTTGTCACTATAAGTAGTATGCAATAAAGTATGTATTTTTTCTTTGTTTAAAAATTTATTATATAACTTTTGTACTTCTTTGTTTTGATAAGGATTCTTAATAACTGAGGAGTTATCCACATTAAATAATTCTTTCAATCTATTTTCTCTTATTTCTTGAAACTTATTAACATTTTGAAGTGGGTTACCTGCACCACCTATACATCCACATGGACAAGCCATTACTTCGATAAAATCGTAGTGAATGCCATTATTTTCGATTTCTTCTATTACAGTTTTTGCATTATTAAGGCCATATATAACCGCTACTTTAATCTCTTTGTTTGCTATTTTTATAGTAGCTTTTTTAATACTCTCAGTGGTTCTGATATTTTTGACGTCTAATTTTTCATTCTTTCCTGTTAGCCTATACTCTAGTGTTCTTAAATTAGCTTCCATTACCCCGCCAGTGCTACCAAATATAAGACCTGCTGAGCTACCGGTACCCATTAGTGAATCATAGTTTTTATCTTCTAATGATAAAAAATCAATATTATTTTCTTTTATCAACATAATTAATTCAGTAGTAGTAAGATAATAATCAACATTTTTAAGATTATTATTAACAAGTTCTTTTCTATTTCCTTCACACTTTTTAGCAGTACAAGGTACTATTCCTACCGTAATAATATTTTCAGGCTTAATATTCTTACTTTCTGCAAAATAAGATTTAATTAAAGATCCCATTATACTATTAGGACTCTTAGTACTTGATAAGTTAGGAATAAATTTTGGATATTTTGTTTCTATAAATTTAACCCATGCAGGACAACAACTTGTAAATAATGGTAAATTCTTTTTAGAATTTAATCTTTCTAAAAGTTCTTTACTTTCTTCCATTATAGTAATATCAGCACCAAAAGTTGTATCAAGTACATAGTCAAAACCAAGTAATTTTAAAGCATTAACAACTTTACCTTCTAAATTAATTCCAGTTTCCAAATTAAAACTTTCACTTATGCTAGTCCTAACAGCAGGAGCTACAAAAGCAACTACTACCTTTTCTTCATTTAAAATATTTTTGACTTCATTATAATTATATCTTGGAGTTAAACTACCAGTTGGACATGTTAGTATACAGTTACCACAGCTTACACACTCTGAATTATTTTTGTCAAAGTTAAGTGATGTTACTTTGTTACAAGTTTTTCTACACATCCCGCAGTTAATACACTTTTCATCTATTCTATTAATTCCAGCATTTTTATTACTAATAAACACTTTTTTATCCATTTTTTCTATCTCATAGTATATTTTGTATGCACTTTTAGGACTTCCACAAACAGGACATCTAAATATAGGATCACTAATATCTGACACTATATTTTTACATAACTCACAAATAAATTTCATATACTTTCACCTAGTATAATTTTATCAAATGTTTAATGATATTTCAATGAAGTTCTTTGCAAACACCTTTTTCAGGTTCATAAAAACAATGATTTTTATATTTACCAGCAAAGTTTTGATTAAACCATGTATTTTTACATGTATTTCCTTTAGATGGAGCATAAAAATATAAAGCATGTGTTGCAGGATGATAATACTCTCCTTTAATAACTCTTTTAGCTAAATCTTTTTCTTTAGTTGTCGATTTACTATTAAAAAGAGGACTTTTAGTGCCTACAAATTGATTTTTTTGATAAATTACATCCGTTAAAGTTCTAACATTTTTAAATTCAAGACAATTCGCAATAGTGCGGTTAACAATTACATTACCAACCATAAGCATCCCAAGGTCACCCTCAGCTAAAGCTTCTGCTCTCATAATCCTTGCAGTTAAGTCTAGTTCTTTAGTTGTATAATTTATTAACATATTTCTTCACCATTATAATTATATGTAAAAAAAGTCTTTTCTTTTACTTAAAATTATGGTAAACTATTCATGTACTTAGAAATTTAGGGGTATAATATAATGGTAGTATTAACGTCTCCAAAACGTTCCGTTCGGGTTCGAATCCTGATACCCCTGCCAAAAAGATAGCAACTCCAGTGTATGGAGTTTTTTATATGAATTTAATCATTTTTTGAAAAAACCAAAATTTAAAGACTTTTTCTTCTAGTTATGTTATACTATGAATACAAAGGTGTGATATTTTATATGAAAAAGATTGCTTTAATTTTAATGACATTGTTAATACTTACAGGTTGTAGAAATTCAAAACAAATAGATAATACTGAATCAAAAAAAGACAACAACTTTTCAACTCGATATTTTAAATTGGAAAAAATTAATTTGGATTGTAATTTGAATAATATTACATTTATAAGTGAAAAACATATTATTGCAAACAACATTTTATACGAATATTCTGCAAACAAAAAATATGAAGCGAGTAATACTAAATGTAAAATAATTGATAATAATGCTTTAGGTTATGAATATATAGGAATAATTCACATAAATGCTACATATCCTGAACACTTTATAAAGGATGGAACGCTATTTAATCTTAATAAAAGTGGCTTTGTTTTAGTTAATTATGATAAAAAAGATGAATACTATAAAAATATTTTAAATAATTATTTAAATAATGAGCATTTTTATTATAATAATGGTAGCTATATTAATGACAAAGAGATTAGATATACTCCGGTTGAAGAGGAATATACTATACCATTAAAAGAAAAAGTGTTATTCTATTCTTATGATTTAAAATATATAATTACAAATGAAAATGTTTATGAAATTGGTGTAGATGCTAATGATAAATGTCATATATATGAGGATGTTAAATGTACATATACGCTAATTAAAACAAATAAATTAGATGACCTCCTAGATAATTTTAAAAATAATATTTCTTACTTTGACGGTAAATATTTAATTACTAAAGACAACAACATATATAGAATTTATAGATAAATTGAGAAATTATAAATTGTTTTAGCTCCAGTTTATGGAGTTTTTTTGTTGACAATAAATAAAAAATTATCTATAATATAACACCTGAAAGGAATGATTTTATGCAATTTTTTATAGTTTTATTAGTTGGTACTACTATAGCAAGTTATTTAATGGATGTAAAAAGTACTTTAAAATTAATGAAAGGTATAGCTGATGAAGGTTATAAATTTAATAAAAATAGACTTAAAGAGATTAATGGTTTAGTCGATGAAAATATAAAAAAGGCTAATAAGTTAACTCATTTTATTCCACTTTATAATGTATATGTTTCTTTAAATAGAAATAAAGAAATAAATGAAAAAGCATCTTTATTAGTAAAACAACTTGAAATAATGGGTGCTATAGAAGAAATGGATGAAGCAGAAAAGACAATATATGAACTTCGCCCAAATGTATTAACATCAATTACTATAGCTAGTATGAATGATGAAGAACTTGAAAATGAAGAACTTGAAAACCTAAAAAAACTAAAAGAAACTTTAATCCAAAGTAAAGAAAGAAACAAAAATGAAGAACTTGAAGAATTAAAAAAATTAAGAGAAGATTTAACACAAAGAAAAGGAGAAATTGAAAAAGAAGAATTTAATAAAGAAGAAGGTCCTACGTTAGGAAAAAAACGTTAGACTTTTTCTTTTATATATGATAGAATTACTTTAGAATAAAGAGGTAGTTTGTATGAAAGAAGAAATTAATAAATTAGTTAGAATAACACTTTTTGTAATTAGTAGTTTATTTGTACTATTATTTACAATAGAAAAGATACTTAATTATGTAAGTGCTATTTTAGCAAGAATTGTACATGATGAACCATCTATAGAATATGTAGTTGCTAATAGTTTTAAAGAAACAACAGAAGTATTAATGCCAAACTACATATTCTCATTTATAGTTTTAGTAGCCGTATTAGTAGCTATTCCGTTATGCTATAGAAACAAGCAAAAAAAGATTAGCAAAGTAACTATAACTCTTATAGATATTATATTTTTATTAGATGTTATTTCATTCATAGGAATTAAATCTACCCCTACATTTGGAGTAGGAAGTATTTTTATACTATTATATTCATTAATAATAACATTCTTAATATTTATGAAAGATAAACTAAAAATCAAATGATAGAAAAGACTTGTTCTTTTCTTTTTATATATTTTGTTATATAATATAAATATGAAAAAAATATTAATAATTATTACTTGTCTATGTTTGTTAACTGCATGTAAAACTAAAGAAAATGAAAGTGAGAAAACTTATAATTCCTATATAGAAGAGCTTAAAAATGTTGAAAATGAAAAAGTAAATGAAAACTTAACAGTTAAATTTATAATTGAAAAACTAGATAACAATTATTTAAGTTATAATGTTCTTATAGATAAAAATGATTTAGTGATGAATGAGGTGGAGGCACTTTTAATCCATAATAAACAAAGTGTAAATAGTTTTCCAAGTATAGGTATATTTGACAAAAAAATAAGTTTGAACGAAAGTACGAAAAAAGGAATAAAACTAGGAGGTTACCTTGAGAGAGTAGAAAATGCAACGTTTAAACTACTTGTAAAATATAAAAATAAAGAAGGAAAAAACGAAAAGTATTATTATATTTACAAATTTCATCAAAACTTGACAAAATAAAGTTGTAAACTATAATTGGTGAAATATATGAAAGTTAAAGTATTCGATGAGTCACATGAAAGAGATTTAGAAAATAAAGTTAATAACTTTTTATTAACAATAAAAGATAAAGAAATAATAGATATTAAATTTTCAGTATCAGCAAGTGTATTTAGTAGTGAACAAATTTATTGCTTTAGCTGTATGATAGTATATTATGAATAGGAGTCTATATGAAAAAAAATAGTTTTGTAGAGGGAACATTTATTGCAACATTTGCAATTATTATTGTAAAAGTACTAGGTGCTTTATATGTTATTCCTTTTTATAGGATAATTGGAGAAAGCGGAGGCGCTCTTTATAGTTATGCATATAATGTTTATAACTTGTTTTTGAATATAAGTACTGCTGGTATTCCAATTGCAATAAGTAAAATTATAGCTGAGTATAATACTCTTAATATGTATGAAGCAAAAGAAAGAACTTATAAGCTTGGAAGAAATATAATACTTATTATATCTTTAATAGCATTCTTTTTATTATTTGTTTTTTCTAAAGAATTTGCTTTATTAATACTTGGAGAAATAAAAGGTGGAAATACATTAGAAGATGTTAGCTTTGTAATAAAGTGTGTCTCATTCTGTTTACTTATAATACCATTTTTAAGTGTATCAAAAGGCTATTTGCAAGGGCACAAATACATAACTCCCTCTAGTATAAGTCAAGTAATTGAACAAGTAGTTAGAATTGCTGTTATATTAATGGGTTCTTATATAGTTATAAATGTTTTGAATAAAAGTGTAACTTTAGGAGTAGGAATATCAGTACTAGGTGCTTTTATAGGTGGACTTTCTGCTTATCTATATATAAAAATAAAGATAATAAAAAATAAAAAAGACTTCCCTGTTAAGGAAGAAAAAGATAATGTTACAAATAAAGAGATATTTAAAAAGATTATTAAATATTCTATTCCATTAATAATAGTAAGCATAGCAACTGATATATATAGTTTAACAGATATGACTTTAGTTGTGAGAACTAGTTACAAACTAGGTTATACTGCAAAAGAATCAGAGTTAATTGCAAGTATAATTAGTACATGGGCACCTAAAATATGTATGATAATAAATGCAGTTGCAATAGGTATGGGTACAAGTTTAATTCCACATATGGTTACAAGTTATACTAAGAAAGATTTCGAAGGTTCTAACCAAAGATTTAATGAAGCCTTAAAGATAATAATAGTTAGTACTTTACCATTAGCAGTAGGACTAGCTTTCTTAAGTGAACCTGTATATACACTGTTTTATGGTAAGAGTACATATGGTACTTTAATACTTAGATACACTAGTATAAGTAGTTTCTTTGCAAGTATATATATAGTAATAAGTTTATCACTCCAAAGTTTAAATAAATTTAAAACAGTTTATATTAGTTCAATTATTGGTTTTCTAATAAATGCTTTATTAGATGTACCACTTATGTATTTATTTAGTTTAATAGGACTTGAAGCATTCTATGGCGCTATACTTGCAACTATACTTGGATATGTATTTAGTTATTTTTATAGTTTAACTAGTTTAAAAAAATCTATGAATTTTAGTTACAAAGAAGTTTTAAAAACCATAAAAGATGTATTATTTCCAATAGTTTGTATGCTTATTTCCTTAATAATACTTAATCTATTTATAAAACTTCCTAATAGTGGTTTAATCAAAATATGTTTAGTACTTATTCTTTACACAATTATAGGTGCTTCAGTATATTTAGGAATATCATATAAAACCGGATTACTTAATGATGTCTTTGGTAAAGAATATATAACAAGAATATTAAATAAATTACATTTAAGGAGGAAAAAATGCTAAAGTTAGAACATGTTACAAAATATTATGGTAACTTCTTAGCAGTAGATGATTTATCTTTTGAAGTAAAAGATGGAGAAATATTTGGATTACTTGGCGTTAATGGAGCAGGAAAAACAACTACTTTTAGAATGATTACCGGATTACTTGATAAAACAAGTGGAAGTATTACTTTTAATGGTAAAAAAATAGATTATTCTATTACTGATAAGTTAGGTTTTCTTACAGAAGAAAGAAGTCTACTTACTAAATTAACTGTTTTAGAACAGGCAAAATTTTATGGTGGACTTAAAGGAATGAATGATAAAGACATTGAAAAAAGGCTAGACTATTTACTAGAAAAACTAGAGATAACCGAGTATAAGAATAAAAAGATAAAAGAATTAAGTAAAGGAAACTCACAAAAAGTACAATTTATAATGAGTATAATTAATAGTCCTAAACTTCTTATATTAGATGAACCTTTTAGTGGATTAGATCCAATTAATATTGAACTATTTAAAAAATTAATACTTGAGTTAAAAAGCGAAGGAACAAGTATAATATTCTCTTCTCATAGAATGGAACATGTAGAGTTTTTCTGTGAGAGTTTAGTAATTTTAGTACATGGTAAAACTGTTCTAAAAGGTAATTTAAAACAAATAAAAGAAGACTACCAAAAGAAAAATATTACAATAGAAGCAGATGCTGATATAGAAGAATTAAAAATAATTAAGGGTGTAGAAAAAGTAGATAAAATTAGTAATGCTTTTGTAGTAAGTATAAGTGACAAAAGTTATATACAAAATGTGTTTAACTATGTAAAGAAACTAAAAAATGTTACAAAGTTTGTAGTAGAAGAACCCACACTTAATGAAATATTTATTGATAAAGTAGGAGGTACTTATGAGAAGTAAACTATCTCTTTTAGTAAAAGATGGATTAAATAAAAAAATAAATACTAAATGGTTTAAAGTTGTAAATATAATTTTATTACTATTAATAGTTGCTTTATTAAATATAGATGGTATTATTAAATTGTTTGGTGGAGATTTTAATGAAAAAACTACTATTTATGTTTATGATAAAACTGAAAAATATTATGATGCTTTAAAAACAGTATATAATACTGCTAAAGTAAATCTTACTGGCACAAATGCGGAAATAGCAAAAGGAGAAGGCAACTACAAGGATGAAGTAGATAAAATTAAAGAGAATAAAGGAAGTAATATAATTGTTCTTATAAACGATTTACATAATGTAGAAATTATATCTTTTGATTATATTGATGCTTTAACTATACAAGTATTAAATGCAAGCCTAGAGCAAGTTAAAACAAACATAGCTCTAAATGAGAGTAGTATTTCTCCAGAAGAACTTGCTAAAATATATGAACCAGTAAATATTGAAAGAACATATTTAAATGAAGATCTAGATGAGAACTATGAACTTATTAATACCATAGGAAATTTAGCAATTCCTGTCTTTATAATGCCTTTCTTCTTTCTTATTATTATGGTAACACAAATGATCGGGGCAGAGATAAACGAGGAAAAGACAAGCAAAAGTATGGAAATAATTGTAACTAGTGTAAGTCCTAAAATTCATTTCTTATCTAAAATGATAACATCTAATTTATACGCGATTATTCAGGCTTTATTATTTATAGTTTATTTTGGCATAGGTGCTCTCGTTAGAACACTAGTAACTGGCACTTCCTTTACAGGGAGTTTAGGTGAAAGTACTACTAAACTATTAAATACTTTTGTAGAAAGTGGAATGCTTAATAACATATTAAAATGTTTACCATTTATTATTATAATGATACTACTTAGCTTCTTTGCATATTCACTACTTGCTGGAATACTTGCATCTATGACAACCAGTGCAGAAGATTTCCAACAGCTACAAACGCCAATGATGATGCTTATAATGGCTGGATATTTCTTAGCAATAATGGCTAGTACTTATGAAAAAAGTACATTTATAATTGTTGTTAGTATGATTCCTTTCATATCTTGTATATTAAGTCCTGTATTATTATTCCTTGGACAAATAACAGTAATCAATGTTATAATATCATTAGTTTTACTATTTTTAGTAATATACTTACTTCTAAAGTATGGCTTAAGAATTTATAAAGCAGGAATACTAAATTATAGTTCAAGTAATTTATGGAAGAAAATGCTAGAAAGTATAAAAGTAAAAGATTAAAATTTAGTCTTTTCTGTTAGCGTGGTGGAATGGTAGACACGCACGCTTGAGGGGCGTGTGAACATAGTTCGTGAGAGTTCAAGTCTCTTCGCTAACACCAATTTAAAAAAATTACTAACAGAAATGTTAGTTTTTGTATTTTAAGAAAACAAAGTATTGAGTTAGATATAATTACACTAAATATAAATGGCATTATAAAGTATAGTGAAGTATTAAAAAACACTAGTAATAAACTAGCGTTTTTTTGTTTTTTACAAAAAAAATCCATGTTTTTTCCCTTTAGTTTTTGTCAAAACATAAGGTTTATTATTTTCATCATCAGGTTTTACTAAGGAAATATTTGTATACTCTCCGGCAAAAATTCTAAATAAAGCACTGCTGATACAATCATCAAATACAGTTTTTAAACTTCTAGCACCACTTTGTTTTGATATGGCTAGTTCAGCTATATATTCTATAAATTCATCACTGAAATCAAAATTTACTCCTAACATATCAAATAGTTTTTTGTATGTATTTAATGGACTAAACTCTGACTCTTTTAGTATTTTTATTATATCTTTTTTTGATAAAGTGTTCATAGGAATTATTTTTGAAAATCTTCCAATTAATTCTCGCATAATTCCATATTTCATAAAATCATCAGATGTAAGTTTCTTATAATCATCATCTTTAGCAATTCCAGTAAAAGCACCTAATCCTACAATTGTTAATTTTGATGTATCAAACTTTTTATCATCAAAATAAAATAATGATCCATCAAGTAACTTTAATAATGATCTTTGAACTCCTAATCTGGAAACGTGTGACTCACTGTCTCCTGATTTTTCAGCAAGTTTGTCAAATTCATCAATAACCAATATTCCCTTTTCAGCAAGCTCTATATCATTATCTGCAGCAAGACATAAATCTTCAAGCATATCAGTTATTTTTCTGCCTTGATAACCAGTTTCAGAAAGAGCGGTTGCATCTTCAATAACTATAGGAACACCATAAAGTTTAGATATTCTCTTTAAAATTTCGGTTTTTCCAGTTCCGGTAGATCCACAAATTAAAATATTTTCTTTTAATTTTGCAATTAAGTCTATATCTAAATCAGAATTAACAACTTTTTGATTTTTAAATAATGAGGTTAATATTTGCATTATTTGTTCATCTTGAGAAATAATTGTCTTCTTTATTGATAAATACATAGATGAAATATCACTAGTTTTTTTAAATTCTTCCTCATCAAAATCTGACTTATTTTTATTATCCTTTTCTATATATGATATTAAATCTCCGTTTAATAATTTAGTTAGTCCTGTACCATTACTTCTTAAATAATATTTTCCAGTTGATTGAATTTGTTTTTTTCGAATTTTAGTAAAATCTACATTATTATCATTATTTTTTATAGCGCGTTCGATATCATCACTATAAAAAACATATTCTCCTTCGTTACCATCTTTGTTGATCATGCTTGCATATCCTCCAGCATTATTTCCACTTATTATGTTGCATATATAATTTTGCTGTGTATTTGTAAAACATATAGCAGTAGCATAGTCAACAAATTCAAAAATTTCATATTTTTTATTTTGGTAATTTATATATTTCTTTTTAAATAAATATCCTACTTTTAATTGTGACATAATTATTCCCCCTGAACACAAAAACTATTATATCATACTTTTCTAGCTTTTTTAATAAAACTATATCAATATTTTTTTTCTTACTAAAGAATTAGTTTCAAACTTATTTTTAGCTATTAAAATTTTAGAAACAATGTTAAATTTATTTATTATTTCGTTTTGATTGTTACAAGGAAGTTCTATTAATTTTCCCTTAAAATCTAATGTTTGTTTTCTATTAGTAAATATTGTCTTTGTATAAGAACTTTCCTTATATTTTCTTACTTTCCAATCTTTTTTATTATATATAATTATTATTGGTTTTACTCCTGTACTTTTATTAACTCTTGTACATTTAGTAATTACAATAAAGTTAAATTCTCTTACTTTAGGATTTGGATGAAATAATAATTTGTCAAATTCAAAATTTCCTATATTGGTCATAGCAATTGGAAAATCAACAAAATTATTATAAACTTGCATGTTATAACTAATTTCTTTTTCTTCATTATTCATAATATTTTTCCTTTCAATATAATATTTTATCATAAAATCAGTTGTTTTCAAGATTTTCTAATGTTATAATAAATAGCAACTTGAAAGGAGTAACTTTTATGAGACTTCAAATAGGTAAATTCTTAGTAAAAAATATTGATGAATTAGATAGTATTCCAGCTAACCAAGATGGATTAAAAAAGATAATTGATTTAATGTATATGGGACAAATAGAGTATGAAGGGAATGCAATTTCTATTTCTAGAATGTTTATGGAATATTATAAAGAAGATTATTTCTTCTATCCAACACAAATATTTAATAAAGATGGTAAACAAATGTATATATTTGCTAATAGTATTTTAGTTAATGAAAAACTAAAAAATAATCCTAATTTTATATCTAATTTTGCAAATAATAATATTAAATATAATTTTTCTTTATGGGAATATATAAATAAATATTCAAAAGATTGTACTTATGATTTTTGGTGGAATATTGAAACTGATTATTTAATTATATTTGGAGAAGAAAAAAAAGAACTAATAAATTATTTTATAAATGAATGTTTAAATCGTGATGGTGGTAAGGAAGAAATTAAAAGGAAATTACTAACAGTGGGTTATAAAATTTGATTTTTATAACTCTTTTTTTGATATTATTTCAATAAGTTTTTTAGTGCTAAAATTAGGCATATGATTTTTTGATAAAGCAAGTGATATAAGAAAAATAAAATTTTTATAGTTTTAAATTTAATATTTTTATGTATTCCAATTATAGTAAATGCACATCCTAGAAGAACAGATGCAAATGGATGTCATTATTGTAGAACCAACTGTGCAAAATATGGGTTAAGTAATGGAGAATATCATTGCCATAATAACTCTTCAAGTAATGTTAAAACTGTAGTTAAACAAAAAAGTAGTGATAACACAATAAAATTTATATAATGAAAAAATAAATTTTAATGTAGAAAAACCAGAAATAACAGTTAGTTCTGAAACTAAAAATTTGAATTATTCATATGTACTTGAGGACATAAATTCTACACTAAAAGTAACAGGTGATAAAAATTTAAAAACTGGCGAAAATATAGTAACTTTTAAAGTTGTTGCAGAAGATAATACACAAAGAGATTATATTTTAATAGTTAATAAATTAAGAAAAGATAATTCTAAATATCACACAGTTGTAATTTTATCTTTGATACTTATTGTAGGCTGTATACTAGAGAAAAAGAACAGAAAAAATGAAACAACTAAAAGTGCTTCTAATTAAACATTCTATCTTGCATATTATCAGAGTTATCTAAGTACATTTTATAAAGTTTATAAATTTCTGTATCTTTGTAACTAACTTCTTTAAAATTATCATCTAAGTCTAAAATTATACCATTTCTATAACTTATTAAAATAGGCGAGTGAGTTGAAATAATAAACTGACTTCCTTTTTTTACAAGTTCATCTATTAAACATAAAAGTGAAAGTTGTCTTTGTATTGATAATGCGGCTTCTGGTTCATCTAAAATATATAAACCATTTTCAGTAAATCTATTTTGCACGAGTTTTAGAAAAGCTTCGCCATGCGAGCATTCATGTAAATTTCCCCCATATGATTTATTTAAACTATGAAAGTCATCTTCTTTAATAAGTCTTTCTACTTCTGTTGAAAAATTATAAAAACTTTCAGCTCTTAAAAAGAATTTAGTTTTAGGTTTATTGTCCATTCTAACTTTCATATAATCAGATAAATTAGAAGTTGTATCATTTGTTTCATACATAAAATTCTGTGTTCCACCTTCTTTAGGTAAATTTAAATTTACAGCAATTGCTTCAATAAAAGTTGATTTACCAACACCATTTTCTCCAATAAAGAATGTTACAGGTGCTTTAAATTTTAGTTCATTAAAATTTTTAACAACAGGAATGTTAAATGGATATTTATCGTAACTATCTATTTCATCTTTATTTAAAGTAACTAAACTAATCATAAGCTTACTGTTCATAATTTTCACCTTTAAAAGTATAATAGCATGAAAATTATAAAAAATCTATATTATTACATGAAAATATGATATATTTTTATAGGAGGAAAATTAATGAAAGTAAATGATCCAAAAATAACAAAATATCAAGTATGTACTTTTAAGGAGTGTACTCAAAATAGTGAATTTAACAAAGTACTTATAAAAGAAAATATTGATGTAAGATTAGATTTAACTGACTATTCTTTTGATGAATGTATTTTTGAAAATATAGATTTTTCTAATATAGATATAAATGACATTCAACTAATGGATGTGAAATTCATTAATTGTGATTTATCTAATAAACATTTTAATAGTGATTTTTTAACAAGAGTTACTTTTGAAAATTGTAAATTAATAGGTTTAACATTTATAGATAGTTCCTTAAAAGATATAAAAATAATTAATTCTACTGCTAAATATATTAATGTTGCTGGCTCTAGTATAACAAATTTAGAAATAGTTAACAGTGATTTAACTGAAGGCTCTTTTAATGAAAGTACGTTAAAAAACACTATATTAGATAATGTGAATTTTACTAAAGCTGAATTTTTAAATACAAATTTAAAAGAAGTAGATTTTAGTACTTCTACTATTCAAGGAATATCTTTTGACATTAAAAGTCTTAATGGTATAACAATAAATAAATTTGATGCATCTAATATTGTGACCATGTTTAATGTTGAAGTAATTTAATAAAGTAACTCAACCTAAAGTTTAGTAAATTCAACTTTAATTTTATATACAATAGTTAATAAATAATTTACAATTGTTTTGGAGGTAAAGAAAATGAAAAAGAAAATTATAATTATTGTAAGCTTGCTTTTAAGTCTTTTAATTGGAGGAACATGCAGTTATTTTATATTTAATTCTAATAAGAATGATTTACTAGAGTTACCTAAACCTGAAGTAACAGGAGGAGAAAGAGGTTTACTTGGTATAGATAAAAATATAAATGAAGAGTCACTAGATAATTATTTATTTAGAAGTGATGTAGTTTATAGGGATATGAGAATGCTCAAAGACCCAGGTAACTATGAAGCAATTGGAGGAGACTCATACCTTTCAGGTTTTGTAAAAGGTTTCGAAGTAATACCTTATCCACTTCTAACAGAAGTAAAAGGTTTACCTGAAGAAGTAGGCTCTTCATATAAAGGAAAAACTTTATTTAAAGAGGTTAATGGAAAATATGTAGCTAATTATAAAGAGTCGCTTGAGTTTTTAGAATACTATTTTCCAAAAGATAAAGTAATATTCCTAATGTGCGGTGGTGGCGGTTATGCTGGCATGACTAAAAACCTTCTAGTGAGCCTAGGATGGGATGAAAATAAAATCTATGATGTAGGTGGATATTGGTTTTATAATGGCAAATATAAAGTAGAAGTTAAAAATGTAACTAAAAATAAAACAACATATGACTTTTGGAAAGTAACTTATCATGATATAGATTTTAGTACCCTAACTGAGGTTAACTAAATGAAAAAATTAGTTTTATTATTAATTAGCATTGTTATAATAGCTGGTTGTTTTAATAAAAAAATAAATCAAAATGATAATAAAGAGAGAATATATTTATCAAGCGAATATTATAATAAAGGAGAATTTTTAGAAGTAGATAACTTAGATAATTTGAGTGATAAAACATATATAGTTTTTACATATAATAATTTTTGTAATATGAGTGTTCCTTGTGATAAGATATTTGAAAGTTTTATGGAAAAATATAGTATTGATTTTCTCAAAATATCATTTGAAAACTTTAAAAATAGTCCATTTTATAATGAAGTAAAGTATGCTCCTTCAGTAATTATTATAAATAATGAAAAAATAATAAGTTATTTAGATGCTAATAAAGATGAAGATTTACAAAAATATCAAGATGAAAAAGAGTTTGAAAAGTGGCTTAATAATTATATTTATTTTAATAACAAGAATTAAATGCTTAGATGCATTTTTTTCTTTTATTTTATAGTTTTATTTGATAAAATATACTAGGAGAGTGGAAATATGAAATTACTTGCTAGTGACTATGATGATACTTTTTATGTAAGTGAAGAAGGTATAAAAGAAAATATAGAAAAAGTTAAAGAGTTTAAAAAAGATAATATCTTTTTAATAGCAACTGGGAGAAGTTATGAAGAATTTATGGAAAAAGATAACATATATCATATACCCTATGATTATTTAATATTAAATCACGGTACTACTATTATTAAAGAAGGAAAAGTAATTTATTCAAAATATATAAATTATTCTATACTTGAGGAATTAATAAAAGATTTAAATGTAGAGATTTCTAAATACTACAGAATTAGTAACGAGATAGAAATGGATAATCATGAATTAACACCCTATACTAATAAAGTTAGAGTAAAATATTATGATAAAGAATATGCTAAAGAAAAATGCAATTTTATAACCAATAAATATGGCAAATATGTCACTAGTCACTATGTATCAAAAGGTTATGCTCTAGAAATAGTTAATAACAATGTTGACAAAAGTATTGCAATAGAATATGTTAGAAATTTAGAAGGTATTAATAAGCAAGATGTTTATACTGTTGGAGATGGTGTTACAGATAAGTTAATGTTAACTACTTTCAATGGTTTTAAGATGGAAAACTCTTGTTTAGAGATAGAAAAACTAGATATAAGTAAAGTCTCTTCAGTTAGTGAATTAATTGATATAATGGGAAGTTAGTTATGGAAAATAAAGAAGTAATAATGTATTTAAAACTTTTAAAAAATATATTGTCTATATTTATAGATAGTTTCTTAGTACTATATTTTTTAACTGTATCTGAAAATAATATATTACCACTTGGTATATATAAGTTAATAGGAGTAACAACTTTGTTTATAACTTTGTTTTTATTTAGAAATATAAGTAAATCTAAAAATAGAAAGAATTTATTAATAACTGGAATTATGTTTGATTTGATTTATTTTTTATTTATATTTACCTTAAAAGAAAGTATTATTAAATATTCTTATATTTTAGGAATTATATATGGTTTAGAAGAAGGATTATATTATTCAGTATTTAACTCATATGAGTCAGATGGTATAACTAATAAAGAAAGATTAAAGTTTTATGGAAACTATGAGACATATAAGTCTTTAGTAAAAATAATATTTCCAATAATATTTGGAGTTTTAATAACTAAAACAGGTTTTATAGAGAGTATAACTTTAGTAATGATAATAGTTATATTAAGAATAGTTTTATCTTTCCTATATAAGGATAATAATGTTCCAGAAGGTAAGACAAATTTAAAGAAATTTTTAGATTTAATTAAAGACAAAAAAGATATAAAATATATATTTAAGATTGATTTTTATAATGGGTTTATATTCTCATCTGGAGCTTTTACATATATTGTCACTATTTACATAATAAAAGTATTTAACACAAATTTTAGTTTAGGAATATTTACATCATTATTTAGTCTTGCATCTGCTTTAATTGGCTACTTATTTGCAAATTATATAAATAAAAAAGAATATCCTAGTTTACTAAAACTATCCACATTATTTACAACTATATCTTTGTTAATATTACTTATTAAGTGCAATTTAATTACAATAATATGCTTTAATTTCTTACAAACTATTTTAAGTACTTTATTTAGTTTAATAAATGACTACACTAAATCACATTTATCAAATATAAAGGAAATAAGAACTAAATATAAAATAGAATATTACTTATGTGCAGATTTTATGTTATTTTTAGGTAGAAGTATAAGTTACATTCTATTCATATTAATGGCTTTTATAAGTGAATTCTTTATAATTCCTATATTTATCATAATATTAATATTATTAATAGTTAATGAGGTTAGACTGCAAAGTTTACTAAATAATAATCAAAATACTATACTTAAAAATAAATAAGTGTTATAATTATCTAGGAAAGTTTTCTTAGATATTGCCCCGTAGCCAAGTGGTAAGGCAGTGGATTCTGACTCCACCATCCGCAGGTCCGAATCCTGCCGGGGTAACCAAAAAAATCATTAATCCCCGTATTACGGGGGTTTTATTATTTCGTATTTTTTTAAAAGTGGAGAACTTTTCATATTTTCTGTATATTTCGGAGTACAAAATTAATAACAATTATTTTTATATAAAAAAATGAAATTTGACAATAGTATTACTTTATGATACTATTTAGTCAGTGAGTGAGTAGTTCGCCGAGATACTAGAGGGGTAGCATAATGCTTCCCAGCAAGCTTTGACTTGTGGGTTCCTCTAGTCGGGGCAAAACTCACATTTTTATTATAATACTAATGAAGGTAAACATTATAAAAATTCCTACATTAACTTGCAGGAATTTTTTTGTTTTTTCTAAATTTAATTTTACCAGTTATATATATAAATAAAATAGTTATGATTGATATAGCTAATAAGCCAAATGGCACATAAGTATAAAGCCTTTTGTATTTATTAATATAGTTTTCATAAGGTATCATAAAGATAACTACTGAAGAAAGTAAAATAATAATTAATGAACATATTATAAACATTATTTTTTTATTTTTAACATTAAATATTTCACTAACACCATATTTTAAAATAAGCATATTATAACTAACACTAAAGGTCATAAATAGTATCCAAATAGTGATGTTAAAATTTTCTATGTTATCTAGAAAACTAAACATATTAATTGTTTTTAGAACTTCATAGGAAGGGAAGGTGAATAAACTTGAAAGTGGTAACCCAAGTACGCCTATTATTGCTAAGAACACTCCGCATATACAAAGTGTATTTATAGTGTAACCTATTAACAAACTTTTTGGTAATTTTTCTTTATCAACAATATTATTTTTTGGAATTATTAACAAACTTAAAATAGGTGCAACATTTAATGTAACAAAAACTATGCTACTTTTTATTATGTGATAAGCATCATTATTTAAAAGAGGTTTAAAGTTATTCATATCTATCATTCCGGATAATGAAATAAAGTTATTAGTAAAAAGTACAAAGCCAATAAATACACAGAAAACTGAAACTCTAGCTAATGTATCAATATCATAAAACATGATGTAACCAATAGGTAAGATAACTATTAAAGTAACAAAATAATTTGGAGTTTCTGTTAAAAATTCAAGCGATATAAATGTAGAATATCTCCAGAATACACATATTGCAAATATGAGAATTAGAAGTAAAATAATAAATCCAATAATTCTAGAAATTGCTTTAGGAAATATTTTATTTATTTTTCCAAAAATACTTTCATCAGGTAAAAAGTTAAATACTTTAAAGAAGAAATAGATAATTAAAAGTCCTAGAAAGTAACTAATTAAAATACTAATAAATAAACTTGTTTTTGCTTCATAAATCATATAAGGAAATAAAATACCAGGTAAAAGTGCATTTATAATACAGATAAACATCAAAGTAAAACTTAGACTACTTATTTTATAATTGTTCATTATACATCACCTCTTAAATTTCCTTGTTTATAAAGTGATACATCTATATTATAATCAAAGTTAATTTTTGATAAGCCTTCTTTATTCCAATTATTATTCTTAAAATCAAAGTAGTTTTTATTATTTTTATAAATATAACTACCTATATTTAAAAAATCATACTCGTGTTTTTTAGCTAGATTAAGAGCTTCTTCAATATAATTTTCTACTTCTTTTTCGGCAAGTTTACTAATTTTACTTAGTTCTTTAGTATTATCTAAATTAAAAGTGCACCCATAATAAACTATTTCGGCTCCTACTTCTCCTTTAATTAGGAGTTTATCACTACTTAGTTTGTCTTTAGTATCAAATTTACTTTCAAGTGTTTCAATAGTAAAACTTCCGCCATCACAAGGAATACTAACAGTAGCATTTTTAATATTATTATTGAGAAAATTATAACCTTTCATTACATTATCATTTAGGTGTACTATATTTTTATCACTATCAAAAAATATCATATCTTTAACCCTAACAGAACCATCACTCTTAGAATTTTCTAGTGATTTATTATTAGAACTATCTTTATTTTCAACAACAACATTTGGATAAATTATGTTAGACCCAGTTTCTAAATTAGAAGCAATATAATCTCTTACATGAAGTGCTTTTATGCCCCCAAATCTTTCTTCACTATTATTAATAATTTCATATAGATTTTTAGCAGAGTTAGTATTGAAGTGACTTATACTACTTAAAATATCTTCGCCACTTGTTTCTTCAGAAGTAATAATAAGAAAGTTTAATGATAATCTAGTATCTCTAACTAAAAAGTCCATTATTTCTTTAGGATCTTCTGTTAAAACACTTTTATCTAAAAATACATAATCAACATCAGCTAGAAAGAAAATCTTACTTGTTAACTTATTCATACTTCTTGCTGCTTCAAAAATAGTTTTACCTCTTCCTGATATAGTAGTAATTGGACTTTGATCTAAATTACTTTTTTCACTATCAACAATATTCATGAGCTCGAGAACTAAAACATACTCATCTCCTTCTTTACTGATACTCATTGCAGTTGTAATTCCTAGTTCACTAAGTTCTTTATAGTTCCAGCATCCAGTACATAAGAAAGTTACTAAAATTACTAAAATAATCTTTTTCATTGTTCTCTCTCCCTTACTATGTTTTTCTTTGTAATATAACTTTGCCTTTTATTTAACTTAGTAATATCTTTTCTAATAATAGCATTACCTTGTTCTTTAGGAAGAAAAGGAAAAATAGGAAGAGTATAAGGCTTACCAAAAGTTTTAATTGTACAAAGATTTATAACGAGTAGTAGTATACCCATTGTAAATCCAATAATTCCAAATATTCCAGAAAATCCCATTAATAAATATCTCCAAAACCTAATTGACCCTTGCATGTCATAATATACAAATACTAGACTACTAATTGAACTAATTGCTACTACTATGACCATAATTGGTGAAATTAACCCAGCATTTACAGCAGCATCACCTAATACTAAAGCTCCTAATATTGAAAGAGAAGTACCTCTTGAAGTAGGAGTTCTTGAGTCACCTTCGTATAAAAGTTCAAATGTAAAAAGAAGTATAAAAGCTTCTATGATAACAGGAAATGGTACATTACTTCTTTGAACTGAAAAGTTAATAAGTAGACTAACGGGTAATATTTCAGGATCGTATGAAATGATAGCTATAAAAAATGCGGGTGTAATAATTGCTAATATAAAAGCAAGAAATCTAATTATTCTCATGAAACTAGAAAAGAATGTTTTATGGTAATAATCTTCACTATTATGAAAGAAGTCTACAAAAAATGTGGGAGCTACTATAACACTTGGAGAGTTTTCCATTGTAATAATGACTCTTCCATCAAGTAAATATCTTGATGCATCATCTGGTTTTTCTGTGTAAAGAAGTGTAGGGAAAAAAGTAACGTTTTCATGATCTAAAAAAGTTTTAAGATAATTAACATCTAATATTCCATCTATATCTATACTATTTAATTTATCTTTTATATTATTAACAAGTTCTTCTTCACATATATTTTTCATATAAAGAATACCAACTTTACTATTACTTTCTCTTCCAATAGTGACTTCTTCTAGACATAAGTTTTCACTTTTAATTCTCTTTCTAATTAAACCTATATTTTTATTATAATTTTCAGTAAAAGAATCTTTTGGTCCTCTTACGACTGGTTCACTTGTTGGTTCAGTAATACCCCTGTCAAGGTCTGCTCTTGTTTCATAAGCAACTAATATATTTTTATAGATAATAATAGTAAAACCACTAAATAGTAAATCTAATAAATTGTTTTCATCAGTTATTATTTTAAAGTTAATACTTGGAATATTTTCTTCTATTTCTTTTTTTAAATTATTTAGAGCTTTATTATTTAATATACTTTTATTACTAAAATATTTTAGTATAAAGTTGTTAACTCTGTCACCACTTGAAACACTTTCATTAGATATAATATAAACATAGTTAAAAAGACTAACTTTAATTTTTTTAATTATTAAGTCAGGCATATTTTCTTTGATATTATAAAGTTTTTTAATTATATTATTACTATTCATACTTTTATTATTATCATATATTTTTGAGTTATACATTTCATAGTTTGAATCATTAAAATAATTGTTATTAATTAAAATAATTATTATTCATAGACATTTATATATTTTTTTGATAAAATTAAGGTATAAAAGAGGTGTATTTATTATGAAAGCTCTTAAGCAGAAATTACTTACAATGTTTAATATAGATAATGTTAACAATATGTTACTTTATAGTATAATTAATGAAGAATTTTCTGGTTTTCTTAAAAAGATAGACTTTAAAGATATACCAAGTTTATGTGATATTGTATATAAGAAGGAACTAGAAATAATAAATAAAATAAAGCAAACTAAAAACTATGAGTATATAATAGAATTAGAAAACTATTTTAGTATTATAGAATTAATAACAGAGAATAGTAAATATTCTAATGATTTAATAAATGAACTTAAAAAGCAATATGGTTCTAATTATTTAGTAGCTTTAGAAAAAATAGATGCTATCTATGAAAGTGAAGATTTGCTTATTAAGAAATATTTGTTTATAAAAGAATATCAAGAGAAACAAAACTTTTTAGGGAGGACAGTTTTAGAAAAATTACTTAGTGAAGTACCTTCTCCTTATGCGAATAACTATACTTTTTATTTTGATAAATTAAGGAATAAACAACTACTTAATATGGAAGAAATATCTCTTCTTTATAATATTTTTCCAAAAGAAGAATTAATCCTTTTAATTGGGGGAAAGGCTTATGGTTTAGCTTGTCTTTATAGTTTGGGTTTTAAAGTGCCTCTTACATATGTAGTACCAACAAGAGTAAATATTAGTCAAGATATACTTAATAGTTTAGATAAAAATATTAAATATTCTGTAAGAAGTTCTTGTATAGTAGAAGATGGAGAAAAGTACTCTTTTGCAGGAATGTTTGAAAGCTATTTAGATGTTTCATATAATGATTTACTTTGTAATATTAATAAAGTAAAGGATTCAGTTAATTCTGAAAGAGTTAAAAATTATTTATTAAAAAATAATCTTAAAAATGGAGAAATGGCAGTTGTAATAAATGAGTATAGAGAAGTTTGCTTTTCTGGTGTTTGGTTTGGTACAGGTATTAATAAAGGTATTTATGAATATGTAAATGATGTTGGAGAAAAATTGGTATCAGGAGAACTAACAAGTACTGCTGTTGAATTTAAAGAAAATGATAATACTTTGTTAAAAGGTATTAATATTGGGAAAACATTTATTGATATTCAAAAATCATTAGGAAATATATGTGATTTAGAATGGGCTATTATAGACAAAGAACTTGTGTTATTACAACTTAGAAGTATTACAAAACAGGTTAAAATTAATTTAAGTACTACGCCTAGTAATGGTAATATAATTACAGCAATGGGTGTGTCTCCAGGTGTTTATGAAGGAAAACTTGTTTTCTTAAAAGATTTTAAAGATGTTTGTGATTTTAAAGAAGGTAGTATTTTACTTGCAGAAAAAACAGATGTAAGATGGATGAACATCTTAGAAAAAGTAGGAGGATTATTAACGGAAAAAGGAAGTTTACTTTGTCATGCTGCTATTATAGCAAGAGAACTTAATGTTCCATGTATTACTAAAATAAACAATTTAGATTTTGAAAAACTTAAACGTGCGACTTATGTTAAAATAAATGGAGAAGAGGGAACGATTGAAGTGTTAAAGTGATAAAGGGTAAAGTATTATAACTTTTTATTAATTGTCTTCAATATAATATAATTGTAAAGAAAGAGGAAAAAAATGAATATTAAAAGAAAAGAATTTATTACATTTTTATTAGAAATATTAACAGGTGCTTTAAGTTTGGTTATTGCTGACTATTTATTTAAAAGTTTATATATAGAAAGTTTTTTCTATGCCTGTTTAGCAAGTATAATAATTAGTTTATTTAGTGTGTACTTAAAACCATGTCTTAAGTATTTAATGCTTCCAATTAATATATTAACTTTAGGTATAAGTAGTTTATTTATAAACGTAATTATTCTTAAATTAACTAGTTTGGTACTTGGAGGTAAGTTTGTATTAAGTGGATGGATAACAGGTATATTTATTGCTTTATTTATAAGTGTGATTAATGCACTTTTAAATAATATAATAGTTAGTCCAGTAAGGGAAAGAAGGTAAGAATATGAATCCAGTAGCATTTACAATAGGCTCATTTGAAATTAAGTGGTATAGTATTTTCATATTAGCTGGAATAATAATAAGTACTATATTAATTAACGGGGAAGCTAAAAAATTTAAACTTGACAAAGACTTTATAACTAATTTATTATTTTGGACTATAGTAGTAGGTATTATAGGTGCAAGGGTATATTATTGTTTATTTAATTTAGATTATTACTTAGCACACCCTACTGATATATTTAAGATATGGGAGGGTGGACTTGCTATACATGGCGGTATAATATTTGGCGGCTTGACATTAATTTTATATTCTAAAAAATATAAAGTATCAGCTTTTAGAATGCTTGATATAGTTGCTCCTTATTTATTACTTGCACAGGCCCTTGGTAGATGGGGTAATTTCTTTAATAGTGAGGTCTATGGACTTCCAACTACACTTGAACATTTAAAAAATTTAAAGTTTATTCCTGATTTTGTGATATATGGAATGAATGTAAATGGAGTATATTATGAGCCATTATTTTATTATGAATCACTATGGTGTTTACTTGGATTTATTTTAATAATTATATTAAGAAAACTTAAATATACTAGATTAGGTTGGCAAACAGGGGCATATTTAATTTGGTATAGTATAGGTAGGTTTATATTTGAAGGAATGAGAAGTAATGAATACAATTTAATGCTTGGTAATATAAAAGTTGCACAGTTGGTTAGTGTCATTCTTGTTGTAGTAGGGGCTATAATAATATTTATTCAAGCTAGAAAACCTAAATTAACAGAAATGTATAATTTAGAGAAAGTAGAAATTGTTGAATTATAAGGGGGGTAAAAATATGTACGATACTATTATAATAGGTATGGGGCCTGCTGGAATATCAGCAGGCATTTATGCAAAGAGATCAAAATTAAATACTTTGATATTAGAAAAATCTACTCCAGGAGGATTACTTAATAAAATAAAAGTGATAGATAATTACCCAGGTTTTTCTAATGTAAGTGGACCTGATTTAGCATTTAACATGTTTAATCATATAAATAAATTAGGTATAGATTATAAAATAGAAGAAGTAACTGATTTAATGAAAGAAGGTAATTTTTTTAAAGTAATAACAAATAAAAGTAAATATATAGCTAAGACAGTTATTTTATCTAGTGGAAATGAGGTAAAAGAGAATAATAAATTTTCTTTTAGTAAATGTGCTATATGTGATGCGCCTCTTTATAAGGATAAAACAGTTTTAGTATTGGGGGATAACTCATTAATAAAAGATACCCTTTATTTAAGTGATTTTGCTAAAGAAATTATTGTTGTTACTAAAGATAAATTAGAAAATAAAGAATTATTAAATAAGGAAAATATTATTATTTATGAATGTACTTTTGTAGAAAATATAAATGAAGAAAATAATTTATATTTAGTAAAAACTTCTAATGGAACATTTACTGTGGATGGAATATTTGCTTTTTTTAAAAATAGTTTAAAACCAAAGTATTTAGATAATATTGATTTAGAATATCAAAATAATAAAATAATTAGTGAAAGTACTAAAACAAACATAGATGGCTTATTTGTATGTGGTGATTTATCTAAAAAAGAATTATATCAAGTAGTTACTGCTGTAAGTGAAGGGGCAGTTGCTGCGATAAAAGCAAATGAATATGTAAAGGGGTGGAAGTAATGCTCGCATGTGGAAAAAATGTGGCAAGGGAAATATTAAATACTAATGTGGTAGTTAAGAATGTTTTCTTACTTGATAATTTTAATAATGAAGAGTTACTTTCTTTAATAAAGAGGAATAAGATAAAATATATTTATAAGACTCAAAGTGAAATGGATAAGCTTATAAAAGAAAATCATCAGGGAATTATACTTGAAATAGAAGATTATAAGTTTTTAGATTTTAATGCTATAAGGAATGATTTTAATGCTAACTTTATAGTAATTCTAGATAGAATAGAAGATCCTAGGAATTTTGGGGCAATTATAAGAACATGTGAATGTGCTGGAGTTGACTATATTATAGTACCTAATAAAGGAAATTCTGATGTAACACCAGTTGTTCTTAAAACTTCAAGTGGGGCTACTGCAAATTCTAAAATAGTAAAAGTAGCAAACTTAACAAGTACAATTTCTAAATTAAAACAAATGGGCTTTTGGATAGTTGGAGCAGAGGCTGGAGGCAAAGCTTATACAGAAATAGATTATTCTGGTAAAATTGCTTTAATAATAGGTAGTGAAGGATTTGGTATTAAGAAAATAATAAAAGATAACTGTGATTTTATAGCAAGTATTCCTCTTAAAGGAAAGGTAAATAGTTTAAATGCTTCTGTAGCAGCTGGTATTCTTATTTATGAGGTGTTAAAGACAAGATGAATGAACTAGAATTAATAGAAAAAGCTAAAAATAAGGATGAGGAAGCATTTAATAAATTAATAAAAATATATAATGAAGATATTGAAATATTAGTTAGTAAGAATATTAAAAATATGAATGAATTAAATATAGATAGAAATGATTTAAAACAAGAATGTTTATTGATATTTATAAAATCAATTAAGTATTTTAATAGTGATATATCAAGTACTTTTAGAACTTTTCTAATAAATAATATAGAAAATAGAATATCTGATATATTTAAAATTCAAAATACAAAAAAGGCTAGAATAGAAAATGGTATTTTATCACTTGATAAAAATCTTTATAATAAAGTAATTAGTAAACAATATTCACCAGAAAATGAACTTAATTTAAAGGAAAGGGATATGGAGATTATTTCTTTGTTATCTAATGAAGAATTAAAGGTGTATGAATTAAAGAAAGAAGATTTAACTACTAAAGAAATAGCTTATATTCTAGGTAAATCTACTAAAAGTATTTATAATACTTTAGAAAGAATAAAGAGTAAAGTTGAAATGACTTTATAAAATTGTAAATAATATGTGAAATTTGCATAATAGAGTAAATCAACTTGTTAGTAATGATTTTATAAATGAAGTGATGGAGTATGTGTAGTACCAAGAACAGCATTAAAACCATAAACAAAGGATGAGCAATTCTTTGTTTTTAGTTGACATTTATTCTAACTTTTAATAAAATAAAGGTATGTTGCAAGCATATGAAAGTAAATTTACTTTAAAGGAGGAAAGTTATGGCAAAAGTAAGTAAATTAGATGAAAAGGATAAGACACTAGAAGACGTTTTACAAAATATTGAAAAACAATTTGGTAAAGGGGCTATAATGAAACTTGGAGAAGGAGGAGTAAAAGATATAGAAACTGTTTCTTCTGGAAGTTTAGCACTTGATATTGCCTTAGGAGTAGGCGGATATCCAAAGGGAAGAATAATAGAAATATATGGACCTGAGTCAAGTGGTAAGACTACATTTGCACTTCACGCTATCGCGGAAGTACAAAAGAAAGGTGGAAGAGCAGCATTTATTGATGCCGAACATTCTTTAGATCCTCAGTATGCTGCTAAGCTTGGTGTTAATATTAATGAGTTGTTATTATCTCAACCTGATAATGGTGAGCAAGCTTTAGAAATTTGTGAAGCACTAGTTAGAAGTGGTGCAATAAGTGTTATAGTTATAGATTCTGTTGCTGCACTTGTACCACAGGCCGAAATAGAAGGTGAAATGGGCGATTCGCATGTTGGTTTACAAGCACGTTTAATGAGTCAAGCTTTAAGAAAATTATCTGGTACTATTAGTAAAACAAATACAATTGCAATATTTATAAATCAGCTAAGAGAAAAAGTAGGAGTATTATTTGGTAATCCTGAAACAACACCAGGTGGTAGAGCTCTTAAATTCTACTCAACTATAAGATTAGATGTAAGACGTGGTGAACAAATTAAAAATGGAGATAATGTAATAGGTAATAAAACCAACGTTAAGATAGTAAAGAATAAGGTTGCTCCTCCATTTAAGACCGCTAACTTCCAGATCCTCTTTAACTACGGTATTGCTAAAAACGGTGAGTTAATCGATCTAGGTGTGAATGCAAAGATTGTTCAAAAGACAGGTGCATGGTTTGCCTATAACGGCCAGAAGATTGGTCAGGGTAAAGTAAATGCCATGAAGTTCTTAGATGATAATCCTGCTGTAGCAGATGAGATTGAGCAGAAGATCAGAGAGTACTATAAGAACAATAATGACTATG
>USFF01000007.1 GCA_900553835.1 uncultured Mycoplasmatota bacterium | reverse complement strand
TTTTCTTACAATAAAATAATACCACAAAATTTTATTATTTACAAGATTTATTTTTATGTACTTTTTGTGGTACTAAAGTATATCGATTTTTAAAATTGAAATGCCTTTTAAAAACTTTTCATTTTTTACTTTATATTCTTCTTGATTTATCTATCTTCATGTGTTATATTAACTAACAAGGAACAGGAGTGTTCGGATGCTTGCCGACTTTCAAAGGGGGTTTTTATAAAATCTTTTTCTGGAAGGAGGTAATAATTATGAAGAAAAGAAACTTTATAATAAAGGTACTTAACCGAATAATTATTATTTTAATTATAATAGTAGTAATACTATTTGTAATAAAAACAAGCATCTATCCTTTAGGATAAATGCGAAACCATTTTAGGCAAGCATTCGAATTAACGAATGTTCCTTTTTTATTTTATGAAGATTTCTCTTCTATATACATTATACAAAATATTTTTTTATTTTTCAAGTACTTTATATTGTACTATTTATTTATGATAATACTTATTAAAGATATAAATGCTATATTGAATTTATATTTTAGAAATAATGTACTTTCAAGTATTGATACTAATAAATCGCTAATACTAACTACCCAAGCTTCTTTGGTTTTAGGTTTACCTTGAGTTACATTAATGCTTTCAGTTTTATTTACAAAAGGAAATATTTTCTTTAAAAGTACATGATGATACATATGTGTTTCAATTATACTTGTTTCTAAATCATTAGTATTAAAATAATATCTAGCATTTAAAGCAGCTGTATGAGGATGTCTTAAATAACTATTCTCTTCTTTTAAAGTTCTTTCTCCATAAAAGAAGTCATGTAGAAGTGCTGCTTTAGTAGTTTCTTCAATTTTTAATTTAAGTACTTTTGATATTACAAAAGATAACTTTGAAACTTTAATTAAATGATTATATTTAGTAGTACCATGGTGAAAATCATTTTGTAAAATAACAAAATGTTCATCATTTAAAATATCACTTACAATATTTGTATATTCTTCTTTTAATTTATTCATTGCTATCATCTACATTAATTAAACTTTCTTTATATTCATTTATTTTATTGCCCAAATAGGCAAAATAATTAGTTTTAATCGCACTTGAACTCATAGAAATATCCATTGCTACTAAATTATTAATTCTTTGTACTTCTTCAACAGTATACTCTTCATCTGTAAAATATTTAACTTCTCCAGTACTAGCATTATAATATGCTTTTTCATTTTTCCAAGAACCATCTGCAAAAACTACTCTTGACTCATAACTATCACTTAACAAATCAGTACCCATATATAGTCTAGGGTCATAATTAATACCCATTAAATTAGCTAGTGTAGGAATTAAATTGATATATGAAGTATATTCATTAAATGTCTTACTTTCCATACTAGGATTATAAATAACAAAAGGAGTTTTTTCTCTTTCATAGTCATCTAGTTCATGGTTAATAAATTCTTTTAAATAATCAGCTTTTAAACCATATGGATAATGATCTGCTAAAAGTACTATTACAGTATTTTCTAGTTCATTACTCTCTTCTAGTTTATTTAACATAATACCAAGAGCATTATCAAGAACTGTTAACTTACTAAAATATCTACTAACTGGTTTTGAATATCCTTCACTCATAAAATAATCTTTGTAAAGGTCTCCTATTTCAGAACTTGTTATATATGGCTGATGTGAACTAACAGTAGTAAACCATGCCATATAAGGTTTATCACCTTTAACATTATTTTCTATGTAATTAAATGCTTTAGTAAAGAATTCTTCATCACTAGGCCATTCTCCATATATACCTTTAGTAAAAATATTAAGTTCTTTTGTATCTAAATAATGGTTACTTCCCATATTTGAGTGTATTGTACTTCTTTTATAATACCATTCAGTGAAATCATGCATACTTACTGTATTATAATTAGCATCATTAAAAAGACCAAATATACTTTCAAAATAAGTATTTTCCTTATAAACATTAGATGTACAAGTATTATATATAGAATATAAACTTGTCATTGCACTAAATTCATTATTACCAGTTGCACAGCTGTTTCTAGGACTATAATTATTTTCCCAGTGCCATCCTCCACTATAAATTCTATAAAAGTTTGGAAAATACTTTTCATTTATTATTCCTTCGTTTACACTTTCCATTAAAACAACAACTACATTCTTACCACTAAACATACCAGTATAATCATTATATGAAGTAATATTTCTTTTTGCAAAATAATTATTAAGTTTAGAATATTTAGATTTTTCATCATTAATTAAATTATCTAGTACTGGTAAAACTTCTCTATCTGTGTTTTCATCATTATTTTGATTATTATTCATATCATTATCAATAAAAACTTCTTCTGGAGGGAAAACAACTGTTTTAGCATCCATGATTCCAAATACTACTGGTCCCATTTCATGTACTACTATTGATGGAACATCTGGATTAATAAATAAATCATATGTTTTTTTACTTTGATATTTATTTTGCATAAAGTCTGCTTTTAAAGTAAACACATATAAAGAACAACTTAATATTAAAAGAAACAACAAAATAAAACTTCTTTTACTAAATTTATACTTATAATATTTTTTCTTTCTAGTAACTATATAATAAATAACATATAAAATAAAAGGTATTAGTATTATATAATAAATAAGTTTAAAACTAACCATAAAGTCACCAATATAATCAGTAACTGCACCAAATTGCCCACTTGTATGAAGAGATATATAAACACCTAGAAAATTTATAAAACCTAGTTGCATTAGAGAATAAACTGAATAAATAAATACAAATAAAATATTTATAAAATTTCTAATTTTTTTACTCTTAAATAAACTTGATATAAAAGTTATAATTAAACTTATAATAAATGTACTAATATAAATTCTTAATAAACTGTAAGAAAAAACTTTAAAATTATTTAATACCTTAAATAAGGTTTCTATTAAAAATAATGTTATATGTGTAATTATTAAATTATTAATATATTTATCTTTTAAAATATTCATAATGCACTTCCCAGTAAATAATATTATCACATTTCACAAACAATTTCCACATTTTTAATAAAAAAAGAGAGTTTATTCACTCTCGTAATTATAAGTACCATGAATTTTCTCTAAAGTAGTTTTATCAAGTTCATTTATAGTCCATTCATTATCCTTTTTAGTTAAACTAATATCTATAGTATATTCTACTCTTTCAGCTGTATTCATCATTTGTTTAAGTTTATATTCCATAAACTTTTCTTCATCAAATTTATTATCAGTCATAAATTCACTTTCATGTGTGGTTTTATATTTATTTGCTTCAGTTTGTACTTTATAAAAATCGTATACGCTTATTTTAGCAGTAACTACTGCTTCATCACCATTTATTTTTTCATTAGTAATTTTATACTTTAAATCACTATATTGCATTTTCATAGCTTTAGTGTAATCACTTTTTTCCTTTTCAGTAGAAAGTGTAGTTCCTTCAACTACTAATTCTAAATCTTTTAAAACACTATCATCTAAATTTTGATATTTTTTAAAAAACTCTTCAGTTTTTTTAGTAGGACCACTACTTAATAATGAACAACCAACAATCATGAATATACTTAAGACAACAACTATTACTTTTTTCATACTCTTCTCCTCGTTATTAATGTTTACAGAAAAAGAATATTTTATACCTATTTTTTTACTTTAAGAATATTTAGAAGATTTAATAGTTCCTCGTGTCTTGGTGTAAAGTCTTTTTTTAAATCAAAAATAAGTTCTTCATATGCATTTTTAGTGCAAGGTTTATTAAACCATTCATAATATAAATAATTAATTACCTCTTCATTATCTTTAAGTAAATTAATTTCTCTTATCATCTCATCAAGTATTTTTTCTTCACTCCTTAAAAGTAAAGAATGATTTTCTATTTCTAATATAGAATAGTCTAAATCTATTTTTTTAAGTTTATTACCTACACCAATAATTTCTAATTCTTCATTAACTAAAAATTTACTTTTCTCTAAAACTATACCATTTTTATTCATGCTAACTGCAACAGCAGTTTCTGCACTTACAAAAGTACACACAAATGGTAAAGTATTGACGCTTCTTAAATTAAAAACTTCTGTTTTGTCTTTTATTAGATTAATTATTTCGCTGTTTATTTTCACTTTATTAAACATAATATCCATTATTACTTTGCTACTTACTTTAAAAATAGGCATCTTTCTAATATGCCTGATTTGATCATTTTTATCCCAGTCATAAAAATCAATCATCTTTTCATTAAAATTAACTAAAATATCATAAACGTATACCATAATTATTTACCCTTTCTCATAATAAAATATAATAAAATTACTCCTAATATAAATATTAAACATTCCCATCTTCTAATAATAAAATTAACATATTCTATAAAACTATACCCCATAGTTAATAAATTTAAATATATAATATCAAAGGTAATACTTAAACTTATTAAAATAACACTAATAAATAATATTAATAACTTAATAATCATTTTACACTCCTAATAAATAATATTTATTTATTTAAAATTTTAGTATATAATTATATTGGTGAAACATATGAAAGAAATATTAATTTACATTTTTTTAGGAATAGTGCAAGGTTTAACTGAACCTCTTCCTATTAGTTCAAGTGGACATGTATTTGTACTTAAGAAATTACTTGGAATAACTACTACTGATTTAAATTTTGAAATAATAGTTAACTTTGGTAGCTTACTTGCAATATTGGTTATTTATAAAGATGATTTAATTAAGTTAATAAAGAATTTCTTTAAATACTTTAAAGTTAAAAATGAAGAAACTAAAAAAGACTTCAAATACTGCATGTTAATCGTTCTTGGTAGTATACCTGTTGGTATTATGGGATTATTATTTAAAGATTCAATTGAAAGTAAACTAAATAATATGAGCATAATTGGGATAGCATTTTTAGTAACTAGTTTGTTCTTACTTCTTGTAAGTAATATAAAAGGTAAAAGAAATGAAAGTGATATGAATGTAATGGACTCTTTAATAGTTGGAACTTCACAGGTAATTGCTTTAATTCCTGGAATAAGCAGAAGTGGCTCTACTTTAATTGGTGGTTTATTTAGAAAACTGGATAGAGAAACAGCATTAAGATATTCATTTATGCTTTATATACCGGTTAGTGTTGGGACCACTATCTTAGGGTTTAAAGATTTACTAGAAATGAATAATATTCATGATTTAGTATTACCTTATGGTCTTGGGTTCATTGCTTCTATGGTTGTATCATATTTCACATTAAGGTGGTTTATTAAAGTAGTTAAAAAAGGTAATTTAAAATATTTTAGTTTATATACTTTATTACTTGGTTTATTAATTCTTATATTTATGTAAAAACTCTAGAAATTCTAGAGTTTTTATCTTAATTTTACTAATTTAATACTCCCACCTATATTAGTACTAAAATTATAATATTCTTCTAAACCTAAAGTATATGAGTGTTCAGTTTTATAATAAAAGTCATCAAAAGATTTTATATTATCAGGAAAAAAATCTTCTTCATAACTTGAAGCTTTTATTTCTTTAATAGTATAGAATTCTTTTTTATTAGGAAGATACATAAGTGGTTTAAATATAAAAGCAAGTTCTCCTTTTTTATATACCTGGCTATTTACTGGACAAGTAAAATTGCTTTTACTCTTTCTAAAAATGGGATTAAAATAATATTTTACTTTTTCTCCAGAAAACACATATTCACTTATATTTTCTTCTTCAAGTCCATCAGTTTCTATAATCATATCTCCTAATTTCTTATAATCACTATATACTATATCACTTACATATTTTAAATTATCTTTAAATTCTTCTAAAAGTTCTTTTTTATTAGGTAAAGTACTCTCAGTTATATCATTAAAACTTAAACTATAAATATCCATAACTTCACCTTCTTAATAAATAGAATATCATAGTTTAATAAAAAAGAAAAGAAAAAGTTGATTAATCTAAGTAATCAACATCTTCTAATTCTTCTTCAAATTCATCTTTTTCTTCTGAAGGATTTTCTTCTGTAGTATCTTCAGTTTCTTCTACACTAGAGTTTTCTACTTCAGTGTCTTCATTTTCTTCTGAAACACTATCTACCTTAGTATCTTCATTTTCTTCTTCATCTTCATCATACATAGAAGAAGTCTTATGTTCTATTACTCTTTCATCATTACCTTTAGACCATATATTTTCAATTTCTTCTTTAATAACATCTACGTTTACATATAAGTATTGTTGTTCATTAGTTAAACTACTTATTCTATTAGTAGCATCTATTAGATCAATATTAGTTTCTAAATCTTTTACTAAAGAAACATTAGTATTAAGCATGTTGTTTAAAATCTCTAAGCATCTTTCTTCAAGACTTATTTCATTTTGTAAATTATTAGAATTAATATCTAAATTTCTTATTTCTTCTAAATATCCTTGTACATCTAAATTATATTTATTTTCTAAATATTTTAAATTAGTAATATCTAGTCTTATATTATTAATAATATTTTCTAAATCACTATTTAAATTACTTTCTTTATAAAGGTTACTTAAAAGTTCTTCTAAAACTTCTTCTTTTAATAATCTCTCACTTCTAGATGAATTATATAAATTAAGAGACTCTTCTACTAGAACATTTAACTCTTCTTTTCTCTTCATAATACCAGAGTTCATACTATTAAGAGCTTCAATTCTTTTATTATGATATCTAGTCTTTTCAAAAATACTTTCTTTTTCTTTATCTACATCATAATTACTTTCTTCTACTCTTTCTTTATATTCTTTCTTACTAGTAGAATACTTATCAATAAGTTCAAATATATTAGAACCTTTTATTTCATCTAAAGTATGATTATAATTAACCCTTGCATTATCTACAAGTGTATCTACTTGTGATTTAACACTTTCATAATTAGTTCCACCTTTAAATTCTTCAAGTAAAGTATTTCCAATTCTAATAGAATTATTTTCTTTAATATCAATAAATTTATTAATTAATTTTAATTCTTCTTCTAAACTAGATAAAAGAACTTCGTCTTTTTCTTTAGAATAAGTATCTATATAATCTTTACTATCCAATTTAAAATTAACTACTTTAATACTTGTTCTTACCCTAGCTATTTCATTAGTTAAAATATCTAATTCAGCTAAAGTTTTATCAAGTAATTCTTTATTAGAAGTATCTTCTAGTTTAGCTTCTAGTGAAGATTTTTCACTGTTTAAACTACTTAAACTATCTTCTAAATACTTTCTTTCTTCTTCATATTTAGATTTCTTATCTTTATCAATATATTCACCATTAAGTCTTGACTTAACTTTAGAGATTTCTTCCTCTAAATAATCCTTTCTATCATTTAAATAATCAATATCTTCTAATACTTTTAAATCTGATAATTTATAACCAGATTTTTTAACTAAAATATTAATTAAATCCTCAAGTGCTTTATAGTTCATTTTCTTCACCAATCCAATTCTATTCTTTTATGTTTCTTTGTAGTTTCTTCATCAGGTTTTACTTCTTCTTTAACTTCTTTTGTTTCTTCTGTTTCTTCTTTAATAACTTCAGGTTCTTTAATAGGTTCTTCTTTTATTTCTTCCTTAACTTCTTCTTTTACATCATTAGTAGAACTTCCTATTTTACTCCATTCTTTTACAAGTTCTTCTTTTACCTTTAAACCATCTACATAAAGAGCATCTCTTTTATTCTTTAAACTTTCTATTTCTAATCTAATTCTTTCTAGTTCATTAACATCTATTATCTTTTCAATTTGATTTACATAAGAGTTTTCATCTATTTTAGATTTTACATTATTAAGTTTATTTGTACACTTATCTATCTCATCTTCAAGAATTTTCTTTCTTTCATTTAAGTTAATTCTACTTTTTCTAACACTATCGAGCATCCCTTCAGCCTTTTCAAGTGTTTCTTTATCTTTATTAGTTTTAACTTCTAAATCTTCTTTAGCATTTTCTAATCTCTCAAATATCTCAAATGATATGTTAGAACTAGCACTGCTGTTTAGAACTTTATTAATTCTTTCTAAATCACTTTCTAGTTTACTTACATACTCTTTTATCTTAGTTACAATATTTACATCTTTTATTTCAACATCTCTTAAACTATCAAGTTCTCTTATTAAACTATTTAATTCCTCATTGAGTGACTCTATTTTATTCTCTAAATAAGATTTATATCTTTCATCCATTTCCTTTTCATTAGTATTTACATAATCAAAAGTATTTATCTTTTCTTCTAGTTCACTATACTTCTTTTCTAATGAAGATAGTTCACTATATAAAGTACTTACTCCAAGTTCTTCAGTACCTTTAATTGCTAAATTAGAAAGAAGTTCAATCCTAGACTTTATGCTATCATAGCTTTTATTTTCTTCATAAGCAACAAGTAAACTTTTCCCAACTATCTCTGCATTATTCTCAAATGTTGCTTCTCTTACCTTTAAGTTCTCTATAATATTAGACAAAGTCTTTTTATTATTAGAATTATTTCTTTCAAGAGTTAACTCTTTGATATTATTCTTTGTTTTTTCAAGTTCTATTTCACTGTAGTTTTTATCTAAGTCAAAACCTGCTTTCTTTACAAGAAGTTCAATTAAACTTTTAACTACTTCAAAATTATTGTTCACACTAACCACCTTATTTTCCTATTAATATAATATCACAAGATTATGTCAATTACAAGTTTTATTTTTTTGACAATTAATTGACAAAAAACTAGACACTTTTGTCTAGTTTTTCCTCGTTTAATTCACTTTTATATTCATCTATTGCTTTACTTAATTCTTTATCTATTTCATAAAGTCCAAGAGTTTCACTAAATGAGTTTAAGTCTTTTCTGTATGGGTCAGAGTATGCTTTGAAAATGTTTTCTTTAAAGTCTGGATTCTTTTTTAGCTTATCATACATATAATAAGCATATATGCATCCAAAAGTGTAGTATAAACATCTATCGATATCTATTTTTCTTAGTGGTCTATTAAAGAATTCTTTGACATTTGCTAAATCTTTTTTATAGTCTTCCAAAGGTAATTTACTATATAATTTGTTAAAACTTTCATATTCAAAATCTCCAAGCGTTAAGTATACATTCAATGCTGCCATTACTGGAATTAAGTAGTTTTTTGCAAATGTATCTCTAAATCTTAGTTTTCTTGCATAATCCATTTCAGCTTTATAACCTAAGTTTGAAAGTTCGTCTTCCATTAGAAATTCACTGAATATAGCGAATGCTTCACTAATCATATGGTCACTAGAAGTTTCAGATATTCCAACTGTATAGTGACCTAACTCGTGTGCGAGCAATATTGCGTCAGTAATATACCCTGAGTTAGGTAAAGATACAAATCTTTTTCCATTTCTTATTCCAGCACTTCCATTAAAAGCTTCTGAACATAGGATAGACAAGTATTCACCTTCTTCATATTCATATTCTCTGAAATCAATTGTTCCATTTGATAGAACTTCTTCTATCATATCATCAGTTAAGGGATAGCCATATTTTTTATACATATTTTTTACTAAATTAATTTTTGTATATAAATCAAGTTTAGGTAAGTTTTTTAATGTTTCTGCATTAAATTTTGTTCCTTCAAGTTCTTTACTTAGATTTTCATATAAAATAGCAATTGACATAAACATTTGTAAATTATTTAACGTATATTCACTTATATTTCCTGAAGACAAGAATTCATCTACCTTAATTTTTAGTTCATCGTTAGTCATTCTTTTTGCTAAAGCCCTCTATTGCTTTTAATACTTCAATTGGAAGAGCAAATATGACAGTGTTACTTTGATCACTGCTTAAATCATTTAATGTTTCAAGTGTTCTTAAATGAAGTGCACCTGGTGCCTGGCTTAAATTTTCAGCTGCTTTCTTTAAGTTTTCACTTGCTTCTACTTCTCCGTGAGCTTTTGTTATTACTGCAAGTTTTTCTCTTTCAGCTTCTGCAACACGAGCAATTACTCTTTTCATCTCTTCTGGCAAACTTATATCTTTAAGTTCAACATTTTCAACTTTTATTCCCCAAGGATCGGTTGCTTCATCAACTATTTTACAAATTTCTGTACTTATTTTGTCTCTTTCACTTAGAAGTTCATCTAAACTAACACTTCCAACTGCATTTCTCATAGTAGTCTGTGCAAGTTGACTAACTGCATAATTAAAGTTTTCTACTGCAAGTACTGCTTTACTTGCATCAAAAATTTTATAATAAAGTACTGCATTAATTTTAATTGAAACATTATCTCTAGTAATTGCTTCTTGTTCAGGAACATCTACTGCTTTTGTTCTAACATCAACTTTCTTATAAGAGTCAATAACTGGTAAAATAATATTCCAGCCTGGTTTCATTATTTTATTAAATTTACCAAATCTAAATTTAATACCCCTTTCATATTCATTAATTTGTCTAATACCAGTAATAATTAAAAATAATATTACTACTCCAATAGTTATTAAAATATCCATTTTAATTTCCTCCTTCTATTTGTTTATTCTCTATATTAACATTACTAATTTCATCAAACCTTTTAGTTATCTTATCAGTTGTAATGTGAATATCTCTTACATCTTTACTTACAGTATCCATATGTTGGCTTAATTTATCCCATCTATCTTTATATCTTAAGAATTCTTCTCCAAGTTTATTAAGTTCATTGTGAATTATACTTGTGTACTTATCTCTTTCCATTCCCATTAAAATAGCTTGCACGACTGTAAGTAAACTCATTAATGTTGTTGGACTAGCTAAATATACTTTTCTAGAATAAGCATAATTTATTAAATTTGTATGATATGCATTTATTTCAGCAAATATAGCTTCTGCTGGTAAAAACATTATTGCTTGATCACTTGTTTCACCACTTATAACGTATTTACTACCTATTGCATCAATATGCTTTTTTACATCACTTTCAAATAACTTTTCTCTTCTAGTTTTTTCTTCAGTAGTAATTCCTTTTTCAAGCATATATCTATAGTTTTCTAAGGGAAACTTTGAGTCAATACATATTTTCCCAAGTGGTTCAGGTGCAAAAACTATTGCATCAGCTATAACACCTGTTGATAAAGTATATTGCAAACTATAAAGTTTATCATTCTTTTCTCCAAATACACTTGCAAGAATTTGATGTAAATTTACTTCTCCAAAAATACCACGACTTTTTTTATCAGTAAGTACTGTTTGTAAACTAACTATATCACTAGATAAATTATCAATTTTTTTCTGAGCTTCATCTATTTTAGCAAGTCTTTCTAATACACTCGCAAATGTCTTATTTGTTTTTTCAAAATTAACATCTAACCTTTCATTAACTTTACCATTAATATACTCTAGTTTATTTTCTATCCTATCATTAAGTTTATTAAAGTCTTCAGTTAAATCTCTGGAAAAAGTAAGTTTAAATTCTCCTATTTCTTTAATAATATCTCCTTCTACTTTACTTAAAGATATATCATCTTCTCTGCTCTTTTTAACTTTTAATAATACTGCTATAATAAGAATTATAATAAGTACTAGTAAACCTATGATTATATACTCCATAAACATCATTCTCCTTAATAAAATTATATAATACTAAAGAGAAAAACTCAATAAAAAAACTTAAGACTTTACTTAAAAAAACACTCACTTAACGTGAGTAGATAACATTTCCTTAACTTCTTCTTCAAATTCAGAAAATCTTGTGGTACTTTCATGAAGATTTGTATAATTTGAAGGATCAATTCCTCTAGCATTTAATAAATTATTTGTTATGAGTAAACTTTTAAAATTAGTAATGGAAGAATTTATTTCTTCCTCAGTAACTAATTTTATTTTAAATTTAACTCTTAATTTTCTATTTGTCTCAATCATATTACATCTCCCAATGTTCTAAATACATTTTATCATATAATTTCCATTTGCAAGTATTTTGCCGGTTCTTTTTTATAACAAAAAAAGAACCTGATTTCAGTATTTCAGGCTCCCTTTAATTAGATTTAATAAAATATTAAATCTAATTTTTAATAGTAATATTATTTTTTATTTCTGTTTCATATAGTTTTTTATAATCTTTAGAATGTTTTAGTAAATATTCATGACTTCCAAAGCATTCAATCTTTCCGTTGTTTAGAAAGAATATCTTATCTGCATTTATTATTGTTGATAGTCTATGGGCAATTATCATTATTGTATATTCTCTTTTCATATTATTTATTGCTTTGGTTATTTTTTCTTGTGTTTCATTATCAAGTGCGCTTGTTGCTTCATCAAATAAGATTATTTCTGTCTTTTGCACCAATGCTCTTGCAATAGCAAGCCTTTGTTTTTGTCCACCTGATAAAGTTACTCCACCTTCTCCTAAAATAGTATCATATTTGTTAGGAAGACTTTCTACAAAGTCATAAAGACATGCTGTTTTAAGGGCTTCTTTCATTTCTTTATTTGTTAGATTAGGTTTAACTAGTTTTAAATTATCTTTTATAGACATGTTAAAGATATAAGGGCTTTGGCTTATTACAGTAATGTTACCTCTTATTGTATCCTTATCTAATTCATTTATATTTATATTATCTATTAATATTTCTCCTTTGTCTACTTCATACATTTTGCATAGAAGATTAAATATGGTTGTTTTTCCACTTCCAGTTTTACCCACAAAAGCTACTGTTTCATCTGGATTAACTATGAATGATACTCCTTTTAATACTTCGTTTCTTTCATAGTTAAAATGTACATCTTTAAATTCAAATTTACCTTTTACCTTTTTTATGTGCTTTGTTCCAAATGTTTCAGTAGCAAATTTTTCATTGTCAAATAATTCTTTTATTCTATTTGTTGATATATTAAATTTATTTATATTATCCATTATTTGACCTATGTAACCGCCAAAAGATGATATGTTTGAATAATAGTTATATAGAATAAGTGCATTTGTTATAGTAAGTGATCCTTTGGATATTAAAAACACATATAAAGATATATTAAAAAATGCAGTTAAATCTTCTATTAATGTAGCTAGTTTTCCTAAAATATTAGCTGTTTTGTTTATTTTTAGTTCTGAGAATATTGTGTCATCTACTTGAACATCAAGTTTATTAATAGTATTTTTTTCAATATTAAGCATTTTGATGTCTCTCATACCTCTTATTACTTCAGTAATTGTTTCCGTAAATTTTTCATTTTTTTTGTTTTTATCTCCTATTAGATTAGTTACTTTATACACTTGATAGTTATCTATTAAAAATATTATAGATAAAGATAATATAGAGATTATTCCCACTAAAGGATTTATTATAAATATAGCTATAATTATACCTATACTCTTAATAAATTCAGTTAATCTAAAAAGTATTTCAAAATAAATATTAGATATGTTATCTAAGTCACTATCTAATCTATCTATTATTGTACCAGTAGACGTGTTATCAAGTGTTTTGTTAGTTAGTGTATGTATTCTTTCTATTATGTCTTTTTCAATATTAAGGTATATTTTACTTGAAAATTTTATATTAAGTTTAAGTATTATAAAGTTTAGAATACTATTTATAGAATTTAATATTAAAAGTATAAAAGCTATTAAGAGTAATCTATGTAATTCATTATTACTTAAGTTAAGTACTAGTTTAGCTGAATATAAAGGAACTAGTATGCTTATAATTATCTTAATTATATTAAGTAAAATAACTAGTATAAAAAAGTGCTTTGAATTATTAGAATAATTCCAAAGGAATTTTAAGTTATTTATTGTTTTTTTCATACTATTTTCCTTTCTTAATTTCTGTTTCATATAATTTTTTATAATCTTTAGAATGTTTTAGTAAATATTCATGACTTCCAAAGCGTTCAATCTTTCCATTATTTAGAAAGAATATCTTATCTGCATTTATTATTGTTGATAGTCTATGAGCGATTATCATTATTGTGTATTCTCTTTTCATATTATTAATTGCTTTTGTTATTTTTTCTTGTGTTTCATTATCAAGTGCACTTGTTGCTTCATCAAATAAGATTATTTCTGTCTTTTGCACCAATGCTCTTGCAATAGCAAGCCTTTGTTTTTGTCCACCTGATAAAGTTACTCCACCTTCTCCTAAAATAGTATCATATTTGTTAGGAAGACTTTCTACAAAGTCATAAAGACATGCTGTTTTAAGGGCTTCTTTCATTTCTTTATTTGTTAGATTAGGTTTAACTAGTTTTAAATTATCTTTTATAGACATGTTAAAGATATAAGGGCTTTGGCTTATTACAGTAATGTTACCTCTTATTGTATCCTTATCTAATTCATTTATATTTATATTATCTATTAATATTTCTCCCTTATCTACTTCATACATTTTGCATAGAAGATTAAATATGGTTGTTTTCCCACTTCCAGTTTTACCTACAAAGGCTACTGTTTCGTCTGGATTAACTGTGAATGTTACTCCTTTTAATACTTCATTTCTTTTATAACTAAAATGTACATTTTTAAATTCAAATTTGCCTTTTACCTTTTTTATGTGTTTTGTTCCAAATGTTTCAGTAGCAAATTTTTCATTATCAAATAGTTCCTTTATTCTATTTGTTGATATATTAAATTTATTTATATAATTTGCTATTTCTCCTGTATAACCATGAAATGAACTTAAGTTTGTTGAATAGTTATATAATACTAACGCATTTACTAAAGACAAAATATTTTCTTTTATTAAATATACATAAAGAATTATTAATAGAAAATCACATATATTACTTACTACATCAGTTAAACTACCTATTAAACTATTAGTTTCATTTTCTTTTTTTGAACAATTTAATAAAGTTTTTATTTGCTTATTTATTAATTTTTTTGTGTTATTTTCTATATTGAGCATTTTAATGTCTCTTATTCCATGAATAGTTTCTGTTATTAAACTTGTGTTTTTTTCTGATTCTTTATTTGTTATTTCTCTTAGTTTTCTAGTTTTACTTTGGTTATAGTTATCTAATATAATTATTAATAATAAATATAATAAAGCAAAAAAACATACAGCTTTATTTATTATAAATATTGCTATAAATATACCTATTGTTGATATTATGCTTTTAATATCATTAGAAATTCTCCAGTAAGTTAAAGATATTGTTTCCGAATCATTTTTGACTCTTTTTACAAATAAACCTACTGAGTTATTATCAAGTGTTTGATTTGTTAATAAGTGTATCCTTTTTAAAGTGTCTTTCCTTAGATTCGATAATATATTATTATAAATTTTATAATTAGAAGAATATCTAAAGTAGTTTATTATTGTACTAAAGACTCTTATAAGAACTAATATAATAGTAATGTATATCACTTTTTTTAAGTTACTATTTGTTAATTCAGCAATTATCTTAGCACTTATTATTGGTAATATAACAGAAGTTATTATTAATAATATATTTAAAATAATATTTATTATTACTAGTCTTTTACTACTTTTAAAGTAAGTAGATAAAAATTTAAGATTTATTTTTAACTCTTTCATGTTACCACCTTTTTACTATATCAAGTATAACATAAAAATCACTAGGTTACTAGTGATTTATTTGACCTTTAATTTTTTAGAAAGCACTAAACTTATGATATAAACAATTATAACTAAAATTGCTACCTTTATTAATATAAGTGGGTTTTTCAGTGCTTCTATTAAACTAACACCAACATAACCCCAAAAATATACTAAAGACATTTTTCCAAGCATCAGTGCATATAAATATTTTTTGCTATCAACTCTACATATCCCAGCTGCTATGTTAACTGCAAAAGCTGGTGTGAATGGTATTGCAATTAAAAGTGCTAAACTGCTAAAATTCATATTTTCAACCACTTTAACTATCTTACCAAAAGTTTTACTTTCTTTTAACTTTGATAGTCTACTATCAGATACTCCTCTTTTAAAAATGTAGTAACTCATCATACATCCCATAATAGTAAATAGCCAAGATATAAAAAATCCAACTATATTTCCGAATGTCATAAAATTAAGAGTTATAAATACGGAAAGTGGAAGAATTGGAATAATTGATTCAAATAATATGAATATACATCCAAGTAAAGCTCCCCAAGTTCCGAGCAAGTTTAATAAATTAGTTATTATAGTATCTAGCACTTCTAATATTTCCATAACAAAAACTTCCTTTTTTTATTTAATTATAGTAACATTATACCCCAAATAAGATAAAACTGCTACTACTCTCTTACTTAATTTACCACTTTTACAGTAAATATAATATTTATCACCCTTTCTTAAATAGTTTCTATAGTTATTCATTAATTCTTCATAAGGTATATTAACTGCTCCTCTTAAGTGATAAATATTATAATAATAACTATCTTGTAAATCAATGATGGTTCCATTTTTTATTTTACCAAAATTATTACTATTCATACATTTCACCTATTATATAATATGAATTATATTTATTTTTGTTAGTTCATAATGTATAAGAAAAAGCCATTTCTGGCTTTTACTCATCATCTCCAAAGAAATCATCAAAGAATTCATCATCTGTAATATTATCATCTATAATAATAGAATCAGCATCAATATTAATCTTAGGCTTTTCAATATCTTCTATAATATCATTATTAATTAAATCTGCTTTCTTTTCAAATTCTTCATGAATAGCATCTTCCATAAAAGGAGTAACATTCTTAACTTCTTCTCTTCTAGCTATTTCTTCTTCCTTTTCAAGTTCTGCTATTTTAGCATCTATCTTCTTAATTAAGTCATCAACATTAATACCATTTACTGGTGTGTTTGGCTTATCAATGGTTTTACTCTCTATAGAGTTTTTATTCTCTCCATTAGTAAATTCTTCATACTTCTTATTAACAAGATTTTCAAATTCGTTGCTATTATTTGTTTTATTTTTTTCTTCTTTCTCTTCAGCTTCAAGTTTAGCTATCTGAGCATCTATATTCTTAACAAGATCATCTATGTTAGAAGTGCTAGTAGTTTCTCCCGGAGTTTTATTCATACTAGGCATTCCAAATGGTGGAACAAATGGAGAACCTCCAAATGGACTAAATGGGTTACTATCTTCAGTTCTATGTGCATCTACATATGCTTTTAAATCAAATGTTTCAATTTCTTTTGATTCTCTTAGTGGATAACTACTAATAGATTCTTCATACCCCCATCCACCTTTTTTAGATTTAAATATTTCAAAACTTGCTTTGTGTTTTGTTTTAAAAGGCATGTTCCTAAATCTTTTTATAATCATTTCAAACTTCTTCATTTGTTGTAAATCACTAACTGTTACAAGAGGTCTAATAGGTGGCTGTGGTTCACCATCTTTTGGTTTCTTAGGTTTAACATCACCTAAAAGTTTACTTATTTCTTCAAGTGCTGCATATTCTGTTGTTATTAAGTAGAACATATTACCACAGTTTCCTTTAATTGTTTCTGCCACATCTTTACCATATACTTTATTAAGTTGGCTGAAGTTTTGAATACCAAATGTAAATCTCATATTTCTTGAACGAGATGCTGTTATCATACTTTCAACATCTTTAAGTGCAGGCATATTTGCAAATTCATCTAATATGAAGTTTGTTCTAATTTTTAATTTTAAGTTTTCTTCTTTTTGTGCTTCATCAATTAAGCATTCATAAACTTGTTTTACGAATATTGTAGCAAGTGCGTGATATGTTGTTTTTTCATCGTGTATTTTTAGAAAAACTGCTGTTTTTTCTTTACCTATTCTTGTTACATCAAAGTCAGTATAGCTTAGCATTTCTGCTAATTTTTGTCTACTACTAAATATTCTTACCTTCTGTCTAAATGTACTTGTGATACCACCTTTAGTATCTGCAGGTGCGGTGATGGTTGCTGCAGCACTTATATAAGCACTTGATAACTCTCCTTTTAATTTAAAGTATTCTTTATCGTATTTGCTAGCACCACATCTTTCTTCACCAAATGTACTCATTGCATTTATACTGTTTAAATTAATTTCTTTTTCGCTTTTTGCATCTTCAAATAGACCAAGAGCAAGACCAGTAAAGTAGTCAGCTGCTGTTTTTTGCCAGAATGGGTCGTTGTTATTAGCATCAACCAGAATGTTAGTAGCAAGGTCCTCTAAAAGTTCCATTGCTTTATCTTCTTTACCCATCTTCCAGTATCTATATGGAAGCGTAAGTGGATTCCAAGCACTTCCATATTCTGGATCACGGAAGTTTACAATTATTACATTATATCCTTTTTCTCTAAGCATATTAGCGTTGTGTTCATATATTTCACCTTTAGGGTCGGTTACTATCATACTTTCCCCTGCTTTACCTAATATTTTAACTAAAGGGTCAATTATAGTCCAAGTTTTACCAGAACCAGATGCACCTATAATTAAACTATGATTTTCTCCATCGTCTACCCAAGCTTTATCCTCATTTAAAATAATAGGTATTCCAGCATGTTCATAAGTATCAGCATTTAATGTTATTTCTTTAACATCATATGCTTTTTTCATCTCATCATCTTTCATCCAACGAGACCAACCTGGATCATCTTTGTCTTTCTTTTTGCCAAAACCAAAACCTTTTTCTCTATCGAAAAAGTAATTTGATGTACTCATAAAAACAGCAATCAAAGCAAATAAATACATAGTTAAAGTTGTAACTAAAAAATCTTTACTAAATGCTCTGATGGGGTTTAGTCCCCAAAACATATCATTGTGTGTAACTTCATAAATATTTAAAACTCCGATAGCCACTAAATAAAGTAAAAAGATACAAAAAAGCACAAAAATAACTACATCTTTTGGTTTAGCTGTAAATTTTAGTTTAATATCTTTCATAAAACCCACTCTCTCTCAAAAACAATTATATCAAATAAAAACTAAAAAAACTATATTTTATATGTAAAAAAATAACTAAAAGTTCATTTTCAGTTATTTTTTAAACATTTTTTCTTTTTTATATTTAATTATTAATTAAATTACACTCATTAATGCTTACAAATTTATTATTTTTCAATCTATATATAACTTCGCAACTTCCTAGATTATCATAATATCCTTTTGATAATATTAATTCTAACTTACCATCATTATATATATCTATAATATCTTTAACATATATACTTGGAACTTCCATGTAGTCCTCATTTTGAATATTTATAAGTATAGATACATTTCCACCATCTATAAACGCTACTACAACGTAAGCTTTATTTTCATTCTTAACTATAACTATTTCCTCATCACTGTTATCACTGTCAAAATCTTTTACTACTTTATAAGCAAAAGTATAATCAGATATGTCATAACTAATATTTCTATTAATTAAATTAATATCCTCATTAGTTATATCATTAGTTGCAAAATCAATTTGGCTAATATTAGTATTTCCTTCATAAATAAATATTCTTTTACTTTTATCTTTATAAATATTATTACTTGCACTGTCAAACACATAAAGTTTATTATTAGCACTATTGTATTTAACTTTATTAATTCCCTTATATTCTCCGTTTATAAAAATTTTATAATAGTTATCATTTTTAAAATTAACGCTTTCACAAGAATATTTAAAACATTTTAAACCTGTATTATTTGAAAGAAAAATATTATAACTATTTTCCTTTCTATATTTACTATAAACAAGATAAATACCTAACAGAATTAATGACATTACAAGTATACCAATAATTATTGAAACTTCAAACTTTTTATTCTTCATATTTTTCACCTAAAACTTAATTGCAATTAAATAAGTTATACCTTCATTAATATATTTATCAGAAAAAACATTTATGTTGTATCCTGGGTCAGCTATATAAATTTCATTACCATTAAGGCCTGTAACTAGAACATAGTGTGAATTCCCTCCACCTTGAATAGCAGCACTTTCATCTGATTTAACTCGTATAATCACATCATATCCTTGGCTTAAATAGTTAGCTATTCTTGCTAATTTAGAATCAAAGGACTCTCTTGCTTGAATACTTTCAGTATGTACTGAAACATTAGTTAAACCTGTTGCAATTTCAATTGCTCTTTGAGGACTTGGCATATCTCCATATTTACTTAAGGCATTAGCAGATTTTAATGCTTCAGTATAAGTGCCAGGATTGAAATTAGGGATTATAACTGTTGGAGAACTTTTGGCAATTAGCATTGCATAAGATGTCATCAAACATCCAATCTTATGAATTGTTCTTGGTGTGCCGTCTGGTCTAGGAATATTAGACATTAATATAGTTCCCCATTTTGCATCATCATATTGTTTCCAGTTTGCCCATTCTCCAACTGCTCCAAAAGAGCATTCTGAATTAACTAAAGAATATTGCCCATTCCAGTATTTTTCTATTATTTCAACATAATCACTACCAGAGTTCTCATATCCTTTCCAAGTATTTTGCATTGAAATTGTATAAGGTTCTTTATACAAATTACCTGATGAGTCATTTAATGTTACACCATTTACACTTCTCACAGCAGTTCTAATTTTTGAGTCACTTGATAAACCTGACTTCCAATTTTTACAATATGTACTATTTGGTGTAGTTCCTTTAGTAAATACTGAATGAACAGTGCTACCTGGTAACATACATATATCACAACCATTGTCTGGGTCACAATATGTTTGGTCCCAAGTACTATTTGTAATTTCAAGTATATTTTGATCTCCTTCATTAATGATTTTTCCAACACTTAGAGCTATACTTCTAGCGAGTATTGCTTGAACTTTTAAACTTTCAGATCCACCATCACCTATTTCAGCATGTACTACACCTAAAACATATTTTTCAAAATCTATTAAATCTTCCCCTACAACGGGTTTACCAACTTCTACATTAGGGGTTGCATCATTCTTAGCATAAACTAATCTAACCTTCAAATTGGTAATATCAGTCCCATTTATTTTATAAGTACAATTTGCCGGAGAAGAGTAAGAAGTACTACTAACTGTACTAGGATATCCTAAAATATAATTAATATATTCTTTTCTAGAAGTAATGGAATCTATAAATGTTTCTATTTCTTCCATTACAACGTAATCCATCTGAGCAGGATTATCAACATATCTCTTATCATATCTAGGAAAGTTTGAATATATAAACCCATCACTATATGTATAAGTTGTACCATTAATAGTTATATTAGCTTTTTCTGCTTTTTCTTTTCTAATTTTAATATTATCTGCATTATCTTCTTCTGTTAAAATAGTTTCATCAATATCATAAAAAATGTTAAACTTACTTAAATTGGTGTCGGATAAAGTTCCATTAGCAGAATAAAACTCACTTTCACACTCACTACTATTTAAACTTAAGGCCTCGTTATAAGAAATTACCTTTTCATATTCCTCACTTACTCTTGGTCCATATCTTAACATTAATTTAAATTTATCATCACTGGTAACATTTTTTAATGTTTTTCTGTCACATGTATAATATTCTCGTGTTGTTCCATCATCATTTTCTTCAACATGTTTTGTATAAACAAAATATGGATACTTATCTTTCATCAATATATAATTATCAAGAATATTTTTTATATCATTTTTAGTATAAACTTTTGCAGCAAATAATTTTGTAATTGCATCAAAATCATCTAAAGATTTAGTTTCATCTTGTGAGGCATCTATAGGAATTGTATACTTGCCATTTTCATCAAGCATTTGTGTTGCAAATGCGTAGTAAAAAGTACTTAAGAATAAACCAGGGCTAATTTTGTCAATTTCATTTTTCTTTTCAGCTTCGCTAGTTATGTCTTTAATATATGTTGAAAATTCACAGGGATCTTCCAAGTTATAAATTCCAAATATATGAGCAAGTCCAGCAAAGAAACCAGTTTTACAAGTTGCTATACTATTTTTATTATAATTTTGATTATAAACGTTGTCGACTTGATTATAATCCATTCCAAATTGATAATCATTATCACTACCAAATATAGAATGAGCATCATCGCCAGTTACTCCATATTCCATTTCGAAGCTAGAGTAACCTATGTCACCTTGCTGGACAGCAATGATTAGTAGCCCAAACAATATTACGACTATTATTACTGCAAGAACTATTAAGATTACCGGCGCGCCTCCAGCCGCTGCTGCTCCTCCCGCAGCTCCTGCTGCAGTACCACTTGCTGCTGTTCCTCCAGCGGCTCCAGCTGCTGCTGCACCACTGGCCGCTGCACCACTTGCCGCTCCTGCTTCTCCTGCTGCTGCAGTTCCAGCTGCAGCACTACCTGCTGCTCCAGCTGTACCGGCTGCTGCATTTCCTGCAGCACTAGCGCCTGCTTCTGCACCTTTTTTAGCAGCCATAGCATCTCTATATCTATTTAAAAGTTCTTTACTCTTATCATATATATTTTTAGCGCCTTTTACTTTGTCGACAGTTCCCTCAACACCAGAAGCAATATCATCCATAACATTTCCTTCTCCATCAGGATCGCCATCACTAAACAAAGCTTGCCTTGCATCTCTAGCAAGATTTTTCCCGGTGTTTTTAAGAGTATTTTTACCCATTGTTTTTAAATTATCTTTAGAAAATAAATTTTTTCCATTATTATTTTGATTAGGAAAAGAACCCGCATTATTTTGTGGGTTTAAATCATTTTGTAAATTGTTTAAATTCTTTTCCTTATCGTCCATAATCTACCTCTTTATTATAGCCCTCCACCAGAACCAAATGAATCTAGTTCTTCTTGTGTTGCTATAACATTAATTCTCATTCTACGTGAACCACATACAAATAATGCTTCACCTTGATTATATCTCTTAATACTTTCTTTTTCTTGATCATTAAGATCAATTAACTTACTTAAGTCTTCTACTGCTTGTTTCTTAAGTCCCATTACCAAATAGTAACTAGCATTATCAAATATTGCTTTACCATGTACTAGAACTTCAGGACTAGCAAAGTCAGTTGGTTGCTGTGTAATAATAATTGTTCCTGTATTATATTTTCTACTTCTTCTTTGAACTTGTGCTAAGAATTCTGCTCCTAGAGTATTTCTATCAGCAAGTAATGTGTGCGCTTCATCTACCATTAGTATTGTATTAGTTTCTTTATCTAAACAAAGTCCCCATGCATGTTTTAATATATTGAAGAATAAAGCGTTCCTTATATTAGCATCACTGTTCATAAGTTCCCTAATATTAAATACAATAAAATCACTATTAGGCTCTACTGTAGTATGGCCTGTAAAATAATATCTTAATTCTTTAACTAACGGTCTTACTTTTAACTCTAGTTTTTCCATAACTTCTTTTTCACGAGTTGCTTCTACCATTGAAAGTAACCTTCCTTTAATAGTTGCATATACATCATCAAAAGTTGGATAATCCTCGCTAGTAAATTTACTGAAATCTGTTTCAGTATCTATTTTATATCTTTTATAAGTATCTTGTACCACTTCACTAAACAAAGTTAAAGTATCTTCTTCTATATCAGGACTGTAATACTTCATGAATGCTTTTAATGTTTGAAGTGTACGAGTGAGGACAGCATAACTTCCACCCTCTTCAGCATCAGAATCAACTATTACTTCAAGTGGATTAATCATTCCGTAGTTTCCGCCAAGTCCTAAATTAATAAAGTCTCCACCATAAAGTCTAGTCATTTCTTCTAATTCGCCTTCTGGATCTATTGCAATAATCTTGTGTCCGTTTCTAATATTACTTCTCAAAAGTATTTTAGCAGCAGTAGATTTACCACTACCAGAAGTACCAAGCATTATCATGTTTGCATTATTTCTATTAAATTCTTTTTTAATTTGATATAAGAATTGATTAAATAATATAATACCACCAGAGAAGTCTACACCAAGTAAACATGAAAGTCCTGGGTCTTTAATACTATCAAATACAAAAGGATACATCGCACTCATTGTAACACTTGGTATTGGTGTTCCAATTCTTTCTTCTATATCGGAGTCTGGGAAAATAGGTAAACATGATTTTAATATTTTTTCTTGTTCAAATCTTAAAATAGTTCCTTTCATACCCATAGCATCTAAATAGTTTTTAACTTGTACTTTTTTGTTTTCAAGTTCTTCTTGTGAATCAGCAGTAACCATTACATGCATTTGAAAATCAAATATTCTTGCTTGTGTACTAGTAAGCATTGTAATAAAGTTTTCAATACTTTCATAGTCTTGCCTAATTCTTTCTTGAACAGTCCTATCGTATTCATTTTGATATTTCATTTTCATATCAGCGATTTCTTTGTTAAGCATTTTACTAAGTACTGAAAATTCAATAGGAATATGTTTTATAATAACTTTAATTCCTGAGTATTGTGTTAAATTAGCAAGATATCCTTCATTAACCATTTTAGGGTAACTTATTATTGTTAAGAAACAACAATACTTCCCGCTTATAACCATATCCCCTGCTCTAAACTCTAGCCCCTTTGGAGCTAATTGACTTTTTAAATTCATGCGCCTATCACCGTCCCAAATTCAGTTCTACTTCCGTCATTTAAAAATCCGTCTAGAAGCACCCTCAAATCATCATTACTTGTTTGAGTAGCAACTAACCCACAACTTGCAAAACCACTAATTAAGCCTTGTATTCTTTTTTGCATAATTTCAGGTCTTCTTTCTCTAAATAGCAAATAATACTCAGTATCTGCCACTCCAATTTCTTTACTCATAAATAAATTTGCTTTATTTATATCTTGCATTACTAACTTTTTCATAACTGGTGTTTGCACATTGTTATAAAGAAGTTGTAATTGACTTAAATATACATTTATATCAACTGGTCTATCAGCGACTATAATAGAAAACTCATAATCTATTGAATTATATAAATTTCTTAAATTATATATAACATTCCTTTGACTATCATAATCCATTATAAATATATTTTTTGGCTGAACCTTAACACCAGTAACTTGCATTCCATCATCAAGTTGTATAGCACCATTTAAAATAGATCTAATAGGTAACCAATTTTCTGCATATTTAAGAGCCTTTGCATCAATTTTATTTTTCTCTGTATTCACTTCTCACACACCAACCTTTCCAATAATATACTCTTCTATTTGTTAGAAATAAATATATATCTTTTATAAAACACATCACATTGTGATAATAAGGAACAGGAATTACTAGGAAAGCAGCAACGCTTATTGGTAAAATCTTAATAAGTGTTGTAACAAGCCCAGTATCTGGGATTGCTACGAAAAATATCAAGCTTACTGCTACTCCTACTAGGAATACTGCTAAATCTATTCCCCTAAATATATTAAATATAAGTTTACCTTTTTTACTATTAGCAGGTATTAAATACATATTATTCATACTCTTTTTTCCTTTCCTTTATTATTTGTTCTTATTATTAAATGGAGCCATATTTTTTGCTTCTTGTGACTCTTCTCTCATTTTTTTCGCATCAGCTGCATAGTGTTTCTTTTCTACTTCTAAATCGCTTATTTCTTGACTCTTCGAACGAGACTCACCTTCGTATCTAGAAACTACTTGTTGAGTTCTAGTTCTATCTTCATCATTCATAACGCTAGCATACTCTTCTGTTCCTTCATAAACGGTATTACCATTTGCATCAACAAATGATTGAGAATTGGAGTCCACTTGTTTAATTTGTCTTTCTGGCATTTTATTTGTAATACATGCTTCGTTGTATTCTTTAAGGGCGTCTTCATACTCAGGAGATAAATTGCCACCATTTTGAAGTGCTTCTTTGTTCTTCTCAATATAAGCTAATTTATCACTATCATATTGAGCTGCAGCATTTTCTATTGCAGTATCACGAATATTTTCAAAATTAATCCTATCAGCGTCTGTAAGACTAGGATCTTGAAGTAAGCCAACTGCAGCTTGGTAATCACTATTATGAGATAATTTATCTGCAATATATCCGTTTTTTCCACCGTGCCCCTCAAATGTATTGTCAAATGAATTACCAATTGCAGCACGCATAGAATCCATTTCATCAAGTGTGTTCAAATGTTCCTTATTTCTATTAACAATCTCATCAATTTTAGTTTTTTCTTGAGAAACAGCATCAATTTGAGTTTGAGTGTACTCAGCTGATCTATCTATGGCTTTAGCTTTTTTCTCTAATCTTGCTTCACCACCAGTTTTAGAAGCAACCCAACCGGAAGCATAGTTTCCAAATCCTAAAGCGCCGACATTTTTACCTGTACCATATTGACCTTTTAAGTTTCCGACCATACCTGCGGTAGCGTCGCCTATTGTTTTTGCTTTTCCCGCTATTGCTGCACCTCTTGTTGCACCAGATGCACCACCAATTAGCCCAGCTGCTATCATATTACCAAAGCCAGTTCCTTTAGCACCGGCAACACCTAATGCAGTACCACCAATACCTCCAACATATCCGCCAGCAGCGCTTTTTATTACTCCAATAAATCCATTAAAGCCAGTTCCTTCGACTTTAATCCCTAGTGCTCTTTCAAGTAATCTTGGAATTTCTTTTCCGCCTTTTAATATGCCAATATAAATAATTGCTTTAGTTATTCCATTAATTGATCCGCTAGATATTTCAAGTAAACCAAATGCATCTTTAAATGATAAGAACTGCAATTTTAAAATGCTAGATATTTGAACATTGTCAGCAATATTAGCAATTAAACCACATGCTACAAGGACTAAATATACAGTAAGCAGTCTGACAAAGAGCTGTATATAAACTTCAAAATATGTTTTGGCATATTTAGTAACTTGATCTTTTTTTGCTGGATCAATAGACATGATAATTGGGATTGGAGAAAGAAGTTGTAAAATTATTAATTGAACTATCCTAATTGCCATACTTATTACATAAGTAAAGAAATAATAACAAAGCACTAATCCAAATATTCCGGAAAAAATTGAGGTATATTCAAAACTAGAAAATGTTCCTAATATACTATATCCTGTTAGAATAGATATAGGTGCTCCCTCAGCTACTCTTTTATATGCTCCGCATATTCCTCCTGCTTCAGCCGTATAATTATCACAAGTACCATTATCATTGAAGAATAGTAGGAACATATTGTTAACAAATCTCTTACTTTCGATTTTATCAGTATATTTATTATCAACATCTTCATTCGCACCGTAAATTATTTTAGGAATAACTCTTGAGTCAATAATTTTATTTTGAAGGTTACCCATAAAACTAAAAATATATGGAGTTGAGATAAGCAATATTAAAGCAATTACTATATTCTTAACAATAGAAGTTCCCTGACTAGTTAGTTTATTTAATTTATCTGGGTCTATCAAATAATTAATAAGCGTTAATGATAGTCTAAATAAGGCATAAACACCAGCAAGTACCATAACCCTTTTGGTTATATAACCAACGCTTGAGTCAAGTGCAGATAGCTGGCCAGAGAGTTTAACAACTTCAAAGAATGCTCTAAAGATTAAATCTGCAACATAGTATATAATACTATCAATCCACAAAAATACTTGAGTAAGTCCCGGAATCATAAACCCAGAACTAATTAATCTTAATAAAATACTCATAAATTCTCCCTTCTACCTAATTCCACATAATATATCTTCTTTACCAGCTATATTACCAATTATATCGATAAATGTTGGTAACAATAAAATTACAATTACAATTATTAATCTTCTAACCCATTTTTTAACCGTATTCATTAATTCATCTTTATCTTTAGTAAGAACACTTAAGAAATCTACCATTGATAAGACAATTGTTAATATTATAGAAACAATTTTAATGATTGTATAAATAGTTTGTAACATTTCGGCCAAATCTTCACCAACATAGTCAAGACAACCAGAAACTTCATCGCTCACGGTAATATTTTTAAAAAAGCCAAGATCTTTAGCAAGTTGTTTTAATGTTTCACTCTCTTCAACTTTAAAATCGGGTGAAACCTCAATACTATTATCACTTTTAGTCAATGATATATCAAAACGAGAACCATTTAAATTCAAAAATATTGAAGGACAAGTCACATTGTCATATTTAAATGCATTTTTAAAAGAATCTACAGCATCATTTTTTAAAGATATTTTTTTTGAATTAAGAAATCCTAAACTAACACTATTTTCCCAAGCATAGTTACTGACACCAGATCTAGTAATTAAACTTTTAACACCATACTCTTTGCCATCAAAGAATTTAATAAATACTGTATCGTCATTTCTTGTTATTACATTAAATGTATAAACTCTATTATTGCTATAATCATCAGCGTTTAGTGATTTTCCTGTTTTTTTCTGCAAAGTCACCTTATCTATGGATAATTGGCATACTTTTTCATTGCTATTTAAATTAACATTAACATCGTTATTAGATGAGTCGACATTTGTTAGTGATAATATGTTACGATTTGAAACAGCACTATATGGGAAAATATCAACGACTTTTTTTTCTTGGTCTTCAGAGAAATATAAAGGCAAGCATTCTCCTTTTAATATTTGTTCTGAAAAAGTTTTATTATTCCATGAAATATATGGACCCACGGCTGTCCCGACTGCATCATCGCCATCAATAAATCCTTCCTGAATACGAACAGTAAAGGTCTTGTCACCAGCAGTAAAAGAATTGTCAGAAAGCCTATGGCCAACTGAAGTATTGTCAGTATTTGCTATAAAAGTTATTGTGAAATCAAAATTATATTTACTGTTAGGGTCTCCCATATAATTTCTTCTATATTTACAATCTAAAGTTTTGGATTCAGCTTTCAATCCAGTTAAAAATCCAAAGCTTACTAATAAAGTTAATACTAATATTTTTAATGTTTTTTTCATATGGACACACTCCTACTACTTAACATTATAACATAAAAAAAGCACTATTAAAAGTGCTAATTTAATAAAATTAATTTGTCCCTATTGGTTCCTTATTTATTCCACAACCTGCTTCAGTATTAAATGGACTGAATGCACATTTTGCACATGTTTTCCAACTACTATCAGCAACTAAATTAATAACAACACCAGTAAGTGTAATAATTAAGTAAACTATAACTGCAGCTATAACCTTTTTTACAAGTAAATTTTGTGCTGATTTAATTGCTTTCTCATCTTTATCCATAACAGCCTTAGCCATTGTAATCATACCAGTGATTATTAAAAGTAATGGTACAATTACTTTAATGCCCCAAATGATATAACCAAATATAGTCCAAACTGGGCTTAAATCTTCACACATTCCTAAAAAATAAACTAAATTCATAATCTTCTTCCTTCTTTCTACATATAATTTTATTATAATTTACACATATTGTCAAATATTATTTTTAACTTTACACTAAAATTTAAACATTCCTAGTATTTTATTCTTATTATCTTCACTTTCTACACCACTATTTTGTTTAACAAAACCAAGTTTAGATAATAAAGTATTAACTTCTCTAGAATAATCTTTTCTTTCATCTAAGTTTGGAATATTAAAGTATACTTTACTTTTAGTTTCAAACTCAAATTCGCTTATTTCATTATCACTAATGTTACTCTTATTTAGTACAATTTTGTCTTTTTTATGTTTTTCAAATACATTTCTATCTTTAAGTAATAATTTATTAAGTTTAATTCTAGTAGGCTCGACTAGATAGAGAATATCTGTACATATATCCGGATCATCAAAACCATTTAAATCAATAAGAATTACATTATATCCTCTTTTTTTCATAAGTTCTTTTGCTAAATCACTAGAATTTATACTATACATTTCTTTACTATCAAAGAAATTAAAATCTCTTTTATCCACTTCTATAGCGCATACATTATAATTATTTTCTAAATGTTTCTTTAGGATATATGTAAATGTAGTTGCACCAGCACCCTCAGTTAAATTCTTTATTCCAATTATTCTTGTTACGTTACCATCTTCTATATACTGACCACTTTCGGTATTTAAACTTTGTAGATGTGCAACATCTCTATAACTGTTAGGGTTCTCAAGTAAATACTTAATTCCTTCAGAATTCCTTGTGAAATTATATATACCCATAGATATCAATCTAGATAAATAACTTTGACTACTACTTTCTTCACTATCATCAAGAAGTAAAATAACTTTGTTCATATCAAAATTTATACTTAATTTTTGTAAATTGTCTAAATTTTGATAATCTTTAATAGCAGTTATGTCAAGTATCATTCTATCAAAATAAAAGTTAGTAAAACTATTTATTATCTCATCAACTTCAAACTCCCCTTCAATAGATTTAATAACTTCTATATCAAGGCTCATTAACATTTCTTTATATTTATTTGCAATTATTACGTTCATTTTTATCTCCTAACTACATCCTAAACTATCATTAGTATAATATAGTACTTTTGTTTCCCCTTTAATTGGTATAGTAAAAGTTTGCCATACTAAAGGTAACTCTATTTTTATAAATGTATTAACTTTGTAGTATGCACCTTGACTTGTACATATTCTTCTTACACAGTAGCCTGCATCTTTAATTAACTTATAGCCATTAGGACATCTACTCTCATTTATATCAGTTAATAAAAAACCGGCTTCATCTAAATATTTATATATCTTATCTTCACTAGTATTACTAGTTTTAAGACAATTATCTGTTTTATTTGTTCCACACTTGGTAGTTGTAAAACCTTCATTTTGTTCGATTACATTAACTATCTTATTTTTAGCTTTAAATGCTTTAGTATAGTTAACAGAAATAGCTAGGTATGCAGAAAAAAGCACTATAAATAGCACTACGAAACCAAGTAACCATGTACCACCAAATGCTTCTCTCATACACTACCTTCTTTCCTTAATTAATCTGCTAGAGTACAGTTTTGATCGTTTGCATCACAACAAACCCATTTAACATCCTTTGCTGTATTAGCACTAATGTTTCCAGCTTCTACAGCAGTATTTTTGTTAACTGCATGCCATCCACTACCTAAAGTAGCACAAGTATTGTTAACTATTGCTTTTTGAATTGCAGGCCATACTAATGTATAGAAAAGTGCAGCAACAGCAGCTATAGCAACAACAGTGATAACTGTCATGTTTAATTCACCAGTAGCTTCTTTCATCTATAAATCTCCTCCTTTATCTTACATTTATTATTATACTTTATATTTTTTTATTTATCAAGAATTTTTATAAATTAAATGTAAAGTTTTTAAATAAACTTTTTATAAGTTTTTTTATCTTTTTAATTACTTAATTTTTTTACTATTTTATTTTTAAAAAAATATACAATTCCAAAGTGCAAATTTTGCATTTTAGAATTGTATAAATAAATTTAAAGTTTTACCACATATTTTCTATTACGCCTTCCCCATTAGGGTATATTCCAGTCATATCAATTGTATATGTAAGATTTGGATCATTTACAACTCCAGTCCATCTTTCGTATATGTATACTTTAAGTTTAGGTGGCAAACTCTCAGCTGTATAAATGTTTTTATCATCAAATCCAATTATTAAAGCAGCATGACCATCTCTGGCAATAAAATCTCCTACTTGATAGTCTCCTGTTTTCATAAATTCATATGTAAGTGGTATATGAGTACCTAAATCAGAAAGTTCATTTTTTACTTCTATTCTGTCTCCTGCACCAACATCTCCCACATCAAATCCTCCATTTAACATAGCCCATGTAACAAAACCACTGCAAGTAAATCCATTAGGTCTCATCAGGTATGAACCATATAAATCACTTAAAAATGCATCATGTAAATTACACCCCCAAGTTGCTGGACCAGTGACCGTGCTTTTACCAGTTAATTCACTAAATTTATATTTATTTAAGTATAAACCTTTATGATAATATCTTCCTTCGGCATCTACTCCGTTAGCTACACTTGTACCCATTCTTCCATTTTCATTAAAATACTTAATCGTATAAGGAAATTCAAGAGTAATAAATCTAGCAGCAGCCGCTACTCCTGCACGCGTTCCCTCTCCTGCTTCTTTTACTCTAGAAGCAAGTATCTTATCAAGTAACTCATTTTCTTCTTTGGTATATCTACCACATGGTAAAAATGCTTTGTTTGTATTAATTACTGGGCTAACAATTAAATCAGTAACAACAACATTATAAGTTTTACTATTACCATCTTTTAACTTAGCAGTTACTTTAGTCTCTCCAGTTTTAAGTGCAATCATAGTATCATTTTCAACTTTAAGAAGGCTTGGATCATCAATTACATATGTCACTTTAGTATCAAAGTCTTTTGGATAATCAAAAGTAAATTTAAAAGCTTTCTTTCCGTTAGAGGCTAAATAATAAGTATCAAGCATATCTATTACAGAAGTAAAAGTTCCTTCATAATTACTTTTAACTTCAAAATCTTTCTTTATAAATAAACTATCATTTTTAATATAAACTGTGTACTTACCAAGTTCTAATTCAAAATTACATTCACTTATATTTTTAAATTCTTTATTATCTAAACTACATTTAAGATTATCTATGTTATCATCATAACTAATTTTAACACTATATTTATTATCACTATTAACTGTATTATCATAGGTTATCTTTACTTTAGAACTAAAAAGATTATCCTTTTTAATAACAAAAGAAACACCTAAAGCACCTATTAAAATAATCATAATAAAGAAAAATATATTTTTCTTTTTTAATCTCTTCTTTTTCTTTTTCATAACATCACTTCCACTAACCACTTAATATTACTATTTAATTTTATCAAAAAGAACTAATACTTTCAACTAAAAACAAAAAGTTATCAGTAAAAACCGACAACTTTTCATTTTTATTAATTTGGACTACATGTTTTACCAACATAATTTCTAAGTAATCCAGAGCCAAATCTTCTACCTATATTGTATACTGTATCAATAATTCTTGTCAAAGCATTAAATAGAGTTGCGCTCCATTTAATACCTCCAACTGTATTAATTAAATCTTCTTTGTTCATTATAATTCTCCTTTCTTGCTTATTATTTACCACATTTAACTGGATTAGCAACACCTTCAAAGAAACCCAAAATGAAGGTTACTATAAGACCTGCTATTCCCCAAAGTTTAAAAGATATTCCTCCTCTAACTTCTAATAATTCTTCATTTGTCATTTAAATTACTCCTTTCTAAAAATATTTTATTTTTAAATAACTTCTGAATACTTTCTTTATGAGATACATAAATAATAGTTTTATCTTTAAATTTATCTATTAAATCAAGTATAATACTCTTTTCTAAAGTATCATCTACTTCACTTAAAGCTTCATCAATTAATAAATAATTACTATTTTTTATTAAACTTCTCGCAAGAATAATTCTTTGTCTTTCGCCACCACTTAAATTAAAACCATCTTCTTCTATAATAGAACCATCTTTTAAACCTTTACTATTAATAATTTCATTAACCCTAGTAATATTAATAACTTCTTCATAAAGTTTATCACTAACTCTTCTATCTAATAAAATGTTATTTTTAATAGTATCATTAAATATCTTTTCATTTTGACCAATATACGTAAAACTATTATTAATAACAGCTTCATCTATATCTTTTAAGTTAACATCATTTATAAAGATGTTACCAGTGTAACTACTAAAATATTTAAGTAATATTTTCAAAAAAGTACTTTTACCACATCCAGAAGAACCCACTAACATTACCTTAGAACCTTCTTTTATTTCATAGTTAATATTGTTAAATAAATAATCTATTCTTTTAAAAGATAAATTCTCTACTTTAATATTACCATTAATAGTTTTAAAACTAACAGTACTATCTTTTTTCTTAAGTAGTCCATTAACTTTTTCAATATTTTTATAAGCATAGTTTATGTCAGGAAGTTTATCAATAAATACTTTAATTGCTGATATATAATTACTATAAAGCATATATACCAAAATAACCTTACCAATAGTAAAAGTTTCGTTCATGCTTGCTATTCCAAGCACTAAAATAACTAAGGTACTAATTTCTAAAATAGCTTCTTTAAAGACTGTTATAGTTATGTTGCAAACATTATATTTTTTATTTTCTAAACAAGATTCTTTAAAGTAAGAATGAACTTTATTAATAAAATTATTTATTAAGTTTAAATTGCTAATACTTTCTAAACCTTCTATACTTTCTATTAATTTATGGTTATATAAGCCTTTACTCTCCTGTAATAATCTAATTCTTTTATTCGTAAATTTGTTATAAATAAGAGAAATTAACAAATATAAAATAAGAATAATTAATGATATAACAAGAAACTTAATACTTATAATTCCAATTAATACTAAAGAAGTAATTACTAATAAAACATCTACAAGTAAATTAAATATTATCTCTAAAGCCAAATCTTTTATCATAGAAAGGTCATTAATTCTACTTATAATTTCTCCAGTAGTCTTATTCTTGTAGTAGCTATAAGGAAGGCGAAACAATCTATTTAACATTTCTTTATTAACTAATAGTTCAGTATTTTTATTAAGATTATTCATTAACAAATTTCTAATAAAATCAAAAACTAGTTTAATAAGAATAATTAATATGAATAAATAAGCATATTTTAGTCCTGAAGGATTATCAATTAAAACTTTGTAAAATAGAGAACTAACTACACCTAAAACGAAAACCATTAGGGAAAGTAAAGATAAAATAATTATAGTTTTTTTATTTTTAAAACTGCTAGATATTATTACTTTCAAGAGTTCATTAGTTTTCTCTAGTTTGGGTAGTTCTTTTACTTTCACTAGCTTTAAAACAGTTCCAAGATATAAACTATTAAATTTTTCATAACTTATTTTAGTTAAACCAATACTAGGATCCATTATTAATAATTTTTTTCTTTCTGGAAAAACTTTATAAATTACTACAAAATGATAGTAGTTATCTTTCCTAACATGCGCGATTAATGGCATACTCTCTTTAACTAAAATATTGAAATCAATTTTCTTGCCGGCCGATTCAAAACCAATTTCTTTTACTCCGTTAATAATGTCATATGCATTAGTGCCTTCTTTAGTGGTATTAATAATTAATCTAATACTTTCTAAATCCATGTACCCACCATAATATTTTATTAGTGATGAAATACATGCAGCAGCGCAGTCATTTTTGTCTTCTTGTAAAACTTCAAGATTTTTGCCCATAGTTTCACCCTCCTTGCCTTTCTTATACGAATTTTTTCCCCTAAATTCCCCTAAATTTTTTCACTTTACGTGAAATTTTACACAAAATTTTTACACAAATGTGTAAAATTTCAATTTTCAAACTCAAATTTTCAATTTTTGAAAGAAGCATATATTTGTTCCTTATTTTGGTACAAAATTAAAAAGAATAATAGGCATTTAACTATTACCTTTTTATACATTTTTTTGATTTTTGTTCATAAAATATTAATAGATAATTGATCACCTTGACACTTTTATTAATCGTGATATGTTGTCTATACTTGAAGTGTTGAAGTCCCCAGATTGGATGGGGAGTTTAACACTTCTTTTTATAATAACAAATAAAAAAATACTAAAATAAAAAATATTTTTTAGAAAATAATAAAAAAGACTTGATATTCTAGCAAAATTATTGTATACTTTAGAAGTGTTAAGGCATCTGGCTCCGTAGCTCAGCAGGATAGAGCAACGGCCTTCTAAGCCGTCGGTCGGACGTTCGAATCGTCTCGGAGTCACCATTAAAAAAAATTAACTCTAGCAATTTGCTAGAGTTTTTTTTAATACTTAGTTATCATTTCATCTCCTACATAAAACATAACTTCATCTACATTATAATTATCTTTAACACTTTTACCTATTGTATAAACTACTTCTTCTAATATATTCTTGTCATACATTGAATAAAATATCTTATCATTAAAAGTAAGTTTCATTACATTTTCTTCTTTTTCATAGTTAATTAATTCTGCTTTAGAATTTAAATAACTACTTAAATTACTTTGATATAAAATACTACTTTTAAGTTCACTAACTATAACACTTATTTTATCATCATTAGAATTAGTAACTTTAGTAACAGGAACATAATAACTATTACCACTATCCTCGCCTATATAATAAACTGTAGTTTTAGTTAAATCATAAAGGTTGTTAATATCATAATTCTTATTTATACCATAACTTCTATCAAAAACATTTGGCAAAAGTTTATTTGAATTAGGAAGTCTTTCAAGAACTTTACCTTCTACCTTAAGAATAACTTCTTTTACCTCACTTTCACTTGTAAGAGTATAAATTATAGCTTCCACCATTTTTTCTTCCATCAAATTAGTAACATTTAAAATTTCTTTAGAAAAGTCAATCGTACAAATATTATTTTCAACACCTAAAGATAGTACTTTAGTATCACTAGGTATAACACCCTTAAAACTACTAGGAACTTTTTCATTGTTATCTTTCTTTATAAGAAGTTCCATTTTATTCTTTAACTTCTCTATTAAATCAGTTTCATTTGATATAACAGACACTTCACTTACAAAGTTATTCTTATCAAGTAAAAACACCTCACTAAAATCACTTTCTTCATAATAAGTAATATTCTTATTAACATTTAATTCCTTAGTAGGAAAGAAATATAAAAGACCAATTACAAATAAAGCAGTAGTAGTTACAGCTAGTTTTCTAAAACCAAATCTTTTTAACATATGCCACCTCTATTTAAAGTATATTAAATACATAAATAAAAAATGACTCTAGTTAGTCATTTTCTATTTTAATTTCACCAAGTTTTAAAAGTTCAATTACAGCAGATGTACGAGATTCCACTTCTAATTTTTGCATTACATTAGAAATATGATTTCTTACTGTCTTTTCACTTATAAATAATTTATCTGCTATTTGTCTAGTTGTATAGTTTTTTACTAAAAGTGAAAACACCTCTTGTTCTCTCGTGGTTAAAATATTTTTATTCATAGACACCACCTTAATATATATTTCACTATAGTATTCTATGAAAAAAATAAAAGTTTGCTATTCAAATTCTACTGTAATATACATTTTTTCTTTATATTCTTCTTGTAAACATCTCATAATATTGTTAGCAAGGCTTGCATCATGTTCTTTAGAGTTAATAACTACTTTAATACTATCCTTATTAATTTCTATATAACTCTTAATTCCAAATTTAGTTTCTAACTTATTTTCAAGTTCACTTTCTTTTGAAACATTTATGTTAAGAAGCTTAAGTTCTTCAAAAGCTTTATTCTTATCTTCAGGAGTTGAACTTTCATTAGTAAGTATTTCTTCTAGTTTTTCTGTTTCAAGTGCAACCTTTTCATCTCTATTAGCTCGCATTGCTATTAAAGTGTCTCCCTCTGTAACATTTACATTTACCTCACTTTTTACTTCTTCTCCAGTTATTTTTCCCTTTAATAAATCATTTGGCATAGTAACGTAATATACACCAAGAACAAGTACTAAAGAGAAAAGTGTTAAAAACCACATACTTTGTTTATTAATCATTTAATGCCTCCTACAAAATATTATGAAGTAATTAAAAAAAAAGAACATATTTCTATGCTCTTGAAGAATATTTTCCATCACTGGTTGTAATAATGATTTCTTCTCCATTTTCAATGAATAAAGGTACTTTAACAGTATAACCTGTTTCTATAGTAGCATCTTTCTGAGCACCACTAGTAGTATTACCTTTAACAGCCATTTCTGTTTCAATTACTTTGTAACTAACTTTTTCTGGTAAACTAATACCAATTACTTCTCCATCAAAACTCATTACTTCTACATTAAGTCCTTCTTTTAAGAATTTAATATAGTCAGCTACTTTACTTTTATTAAGTTCTAATTGATCATAAGTACTATTATCCATAAATACATAAGTATCCCCATCATTATATAAATAACTTAAAGCTCTTTTAGTAACATTAGCCTTCTCTAGTTTAATACCAGCATTAAATGTAATTTCTTGAGTACTATTAGTTCTTAAGTTCTTTAATTTTGTTTTAACAAAAGCACTTCCTTTACCAGGTTTTACATGTTGAAATTCAACTACTTGATAAACATTACCTTCATAACTAATAGTCATACCATTTTTAATATCATTAACGTTAAACATAATTAATCAGCCTTTCTTTCTTTGTGAGAAGTTGTTTTATTACATCTTGGACAAAACTTATTTATTTCAAGTTTGCCTTCAGTATTTTTTTTATTCTTACTTGTTAAGTAGTTAATTTCTTTACAAACAGTACACTGAAGAGCAACGCCTTCTCTATTTTCTTTTTTTGCCATTTCAAATTGCCTCCTTTTTTTACAATGAAAATTATAACAAATATTTACTTAGTTTACAACCCTTTTTATCATTAAAAGCCATTTTTAAGGTGTTTTTTATGTTTTTTTATATAAAGGGAAGAATAAGCCTCTTATTCTTCTCTTAAATATGCATTACAAGTAAATGATAATGTTTTTAATATATCATTAATCTTTTTATTAATTTCATCTGTAGTCATTGTCTTTTGTCCATCTCCAAGTTTAATCTTAAATGTAACACTTTTTTTACCAAGTGGTACTGGTAAACCAGTATATTCCTCAGTAAATATAAGTTCATTTACTTTAGATTTAATCATCTTAGAAATAGTTTCCCATGTAACAGATTTATCTACTATAATAGAAATATCTTTTTCTACTAGTGGCACTTCAGGTAAATGAGTGTATTTATTTGTTCTACTTGGAAGAGGTCTAAGCATACTTTCATTAATTTCAAAGATAGCTACATTTACTCTTTTGATTTTCACGTCATTCATAACCTTAGCGCTTACTAGTCCCATTTCTCCAACTTTTTCTTCTCCTAACATAATTTCTAAATGAGCATTAACATCAGCCCATGAAGGTTTTTCTCCTTTTTTAAGTGTTAACTCTTCCATATGAGTATAACTACTCATATTTTCTATAACACCTTTTAATTTTAAGAAAGCTTCTTTAGCATCTTTACATACAATTGCCGCGCTTAAATAGTTTTTATGTACTGGAAGAGTTTCATCTATTGATGACTCATGATACTCTCCTTTTTCAAATACTTCAGTCATTTCATATATCATAAAATCATTATAATATCTTAAATTTTTAACAGTTGCTTCTAGAAGTGCAGGTACTAAACTAGATCTTAAATATGCTTGTTCTGGACTAGGGGGTGTTGCTAATTTTATCATCTTTTCTTTTTGAAGACCTGCTGCAGTTATATACTTTTCATCTATCCATGGGTAAGTTATAATTTCATAAAAACCACATCTATAACTTAAATAAGTCTTAAGTCTTCTTTCAAGTAAAACATTATTTTGAATAACTGGCTCCGTAAAATTAATAGTAAGAGCTTTCTTTTCAAAAGTATTAAATCCAATTATTCTGACGATATCTCCCATTACATCATCTTTTATAGTTACATCTCCAGTACTTCTATATGTTGGCACTAGTACATGGTAAACATCATTTTCAAATGTTACGGTGTAACCTAACCTTGTAAGAATTCTAATAATTTCTTTACTTTCTAAACTTTTACCAAGTCTTTCATCTAAAAACTTTTTAGATACATCTATTTTATTATTAGGAGTTTCTTCTATATATTCATCATGATAAGCTACTACTTTACATTCTGGGAAAATTCCTTTAAATAATTTTAAAGCAAGACTTATACCTAAATCTACTCTTTCAGTATCAATACCTTTTTCATATCTAATAGAAGCATCAGTCTTTTCTCCATATCTTCTTTCAGTTTTTCTAATAGACTCTGGAGTAAAATTAGCAACTTCTAATAGTATACTAGTTGTAGTACTTAAAATTGAGTCTTTTTTACCGCCTTTAATACCAGCAAGAGCTAGAGCTGAAACTTCATCACTAATTACCAAATCCTCAGTAGTTAAATCGAGTAAATTATTATCAAGTAATAATAACTTTTCATTTTCTTTAGCATTTCTAACTACTATTTTTTCTCCTTCTACATGAGTACTATCAAAAGCGTGCGCTGGCTGTCCTACTGCCATCATAACATAATTTGTAATATCTACAATTGCATTTATTGGTCTCATACCTGCATTTGTAATTAAGTTTTTCATCCAAAGAGGACTTTCTTTTACATAAACACCGTCTATTTTAATAGCAGCATATCTTTTACATTTTTCTGTTTCTAGTATTTCTACGTTATAGTCACTAACATTTTCTATACTAGTGCTTTCTAGTTCTTTTAAAGGAACATCATAAATTGCACTTAATTCTCTTGCTATTCCATAGTGGCCCCATAAATCAGGTCTATTACTTAAACTTTTATTATCAATTTCTAAAATTGTATCAGATAGTCCAAGTGCATCTGCTATATTTTCTCCTGGTTTATATTCCCCATCTAAAACCACAATTTCTCTTTCATCTTTTGGTGGAAATAACTCTTCAAGATATACTTCAGTTGCACCACATATCATACCATAAGAGTCTTCTCCTCTCATTTTCGTTTCTTTAATTTCAACAAGAGATCCTTCTCCATGCCAGTAAACATAGCTTCCTGGTTTAGAAATAACAACATACTCATTTACTTCAAGATTAGATCCACCACATACAATTTGTTTAGCCTCATCTAGTCCTAAATCGACCATACATATTTTAAGTGTATCAGCATTAGGATGATTTTTAACTTCTAATATTTTACCTACAACAATATTCTCAAACTTATCTCTAGTTTTTTCTATACTTTCAACTTCAACTGTTCTTAAAGTTAAATCTTTCATTATATCTTCATCAGTAATATTTTCTGGTAAATCAATATATTTTCTTATCCAGTTTAATGATATCTTCATCTTTTTACCTCCTATTTAAATTCCTTTAAAAATCTTAAATCACTACTTCTTAAAAGTCTAACATCATCAATTTTATATCTCATCATAACAAGTCTATCTACACCAATATTGATATAGAAACCAGTCCACTCTTCAGGATCTAAGTTAGCACTTCTAAGTACATTAGGATGTATTACTCCACCTGGCATAACTTCTATCCAGCCACTGTGGTGACATACTGAACATCCTTTTCCTTCACATACTAAGCATTCCATATCAATTTCATAACCCGGTTCAGTAAATGGAAAAAATCCTTCTCTCATTCTAACATTTACTTTTCTTCCAAAAATCTTTTCAAGTATAGTTTCTATCATAACTTTACCAGAAGAGAAACTAATATTTTTATCTACTATTAAAGCTTCATATTGATAGAATGCTCTTTCATGTCTTGCATCAGTAGTTTCATTTCTAAATACACGTCCAGGGTAAACGAATTTAGCTGGTGCTCCATGTTTAAGTAAGTATCTAACACTACCTCCAGTTAAATGAGGTCTTAAACATAGTCTTTCACTACCTTTTTTATCCTCGGTTCCTTCTAGCCAATAAGTATCCATACTTTCTCTTGCTGGGTGATCTTTTCTAAAGTTTAAATTATCAAATGCATATTTTTCACTACTAATATCATTTTCACTAAACACTTCAAATCCAAGTGAAGCAAACGCATCATTTAAATCATAACACATCTCTGTAATTGGATGCATTCTTCCACTGTTTACTTCTAATCCTGGAACACTTGTATCAAAGTCTTCATCTACTACGCTTTTACTTTCAATTAACTTCTTTTCAATCTCTTCTAATTTATTTGCAAAAACATTCTTAATTTCAGTAGTTTTAATACCTATTTCTTTTCTCATCTCACTAGTTAAACTTCCCATGTTTTTTAGAACTTCAGTAAGTTCACTCTTTTTACCAGTAAGTTCTTTATTAACTTCTTCAAGTTCTTTTAAACTCTTAACACTTTCTAACTTTTTTAAACCATTCTCACGAATACTTTCTAATTTTTCTTTCATTTTTTCCTCCTACAAAAATAAAAACTTTATAACTTAAGGACTGATTTATTGATTATCAACTATCTATCTAAGGATTGACTTATTGATTACCAACTATTTATCAGCGGTACCACCTTAATTCATAAAGTATATGCTTCTCTACTAGTAACGCCAGTTAAGCGAATCTTTTTTAACAAGAAAACGAAACTTCATATATAACATTATTAACTTCCACCAACCGTTAACTCTCTATAAACTAGATTATATACTACACTTTTTCTCAAAAGATATTTATATTTTAATACAATTTGTAAATAATTTCAAGTACTAGAGTTTCGGTTTTTTACAAAATTTTACAGGCTAATAAAAAAGCAAGTTAGACGCATCCAACCTGCTCAGGTGTAGTTAGAAAACATTCACCGCAATTCATGTATATAATATACCACAAAAGATAAAACCATGCATATATTTTCATTATTTCACGATTTCCCCGTGTTTACTTCTAATAGTTCTTTAATTATTATAAAGCAATTATACATCTTTAAATATCATCATAACTTTTCCTATAACTCAACTATTTCTATTTGTTCACTTTCATTTTCTAATTTATCATTTATTTTATCTATTTCTACGTTTTTTACATCTTTTACTTCTTTTTTATCATCACTTAAAAGAATACTATCATATTTAATCTTATTTGCTTTAAAAACAGGAACTTCTTCTTTAATAGGCATTGATTTTTTAAAAACATTATCTACCTTCTTTTCTTCTTCTCCACTATTAAGATTCTTAAGTTCTTCTTCTGTTAGCATATTATATGAACCCTTTTTATATTCTTCTTTATCTATTTCTTCCTTACTTCTATTATCAAGTTTATTACTAAAATTAAGTATTGGTAAAAATATAATTGGTAATAAAATCAACCCAAATGCAAAGAATTTATTAGTATGAAACACTATACTCAATCTATAAAGAATAATTAAAATTAAAAGGACATTAACAACCGGAAGAATAAATAATATAAAATTCATTCTATTCATCTTTGCTATATCAAGTAAATTCATTAAATTATACCCAGGTATTAATAACTGTTTAGCATTTTTCCCACTTATTTTAAAAATATTATTACATGATAAAGCTATTAAAACACTAAAAAGTAATGTTATACTAGCAAATACACCCCATAACCTTAAAAATTTAAACAAATAATATACTAACATAATTTATCCCTTCTATCCTATATAAAATAATACTATAAATTTTATCTTAATTCAAGTGTCTTTTTTTATTAAAAACTAATATAATATATTAGGTGAAAGATATGGCTATGAATCTATCAAAAATAATTAACTCTGTTAGTAGTGTTACCAGTACATTTAATAAAGTAATTCCAATTTATAAAGAAGTAAGTCCAATTGTAAGTAATGTTAAAAATGCATTTAAATCTTTTAATAGTATAAAAGAAGCATCTAATGAAGCAATAATTGAAGAAGCAAAATCATTTGAAAGACCTATTACTAATTTTAAAAAGAAAAAAAGTACTAATGAAAGAAGTACTAACTTAGATACATTAACATTTTTTCAGTAATTATAGTTTTCCAATATATCTACTACACTCTTTAACTTCTCACTATTAACACTTTTTAATATATCTTTATATTTATTAATTAAATATAAATTCTTTTCTTTTAATAATTCTTTATTCTTATGATTAACTCCTACTACTATATCCTCTTTAGTATATTTTCTCTTATTAGTATCAAAAATAATTAAATTATAATACTTTCCTTTATCCTTTATGATTTCTTCACTCTTAACATAATAACCTAAAGAAGTCATTTCTTTTCTTAAAATATCATGATTATTATTAGAAATAGTAATTATTTTATTAAATTTTACTTTACTTTCACTTAATATCTTAAGTATATTATAAGTCCCCATACCAGATAAAACTAAAGTATAATCATTTTCTTCTATAGTAATACCATTTCCTACTTTAAAAGTAATATACTCTTTTTCAAGTGGTGTTAAATTCTTCTTAGCATTTTCTATTATCGATGGAACAATATCAGAAGCTACACTATAAATTCTTCTTTTAGAAAGTAATTTACTTAAAAGTGCTTGATCACATCCAATATCAAGCACTTTTTCATTACTGTCTATATAAGAAGATATAACTTCTAACCTAGTCAATTAGAAAATCCTTTAACTTTTTAGCTCTTGATGGATGTCTTAACTTTCTTAAAGCTTTAGCTTCTATTTGTCTAATTCTCTCCCTAGTAACACCAAAACGTTTACCAACTTCTTCTAGTGTGTGACATGTTCCATCGTAAAGTCCAAAACGAAGTTCTAACACTTCTTCTTCTCTTTTAGTAAGAGTTTCAAGTACACCTTTTAACTCTTGTTTAAGCATTGTATAATCAGTATACTCTTCTGGTCCCATTGTTCTTTCATCTGCTAAGAAGTCTCCTAAATGAGAGTCATCTTCTTCTCCTATTGGAGTTTCTAAACTAACTGGATCCTGACTTATTTTCTTAATTTCAACTATCTTATCAAGAGATAGCCCCATCTTTTTAGCGATTTCTTCTTCAGTAGGTTCTCTATTTAAATCAAGTGCAAGTTGTCTTTCAACTCTTGCCATTTTATTAATAGTTTCTACCATATGAACAGGAACTCTTATAGTTCTTGCTTGATCTGCTAATGCTCTTGTAATGGCTTGTCTTATCCACCATGTTGCATATGTACTAAATTTATATCCTTTACCATAATCAAACTTATCTACTGCTTTCATAAGTCCAATATTTCCTTCTTGTATTAAGTCAAGGAATAATAAACCTCTTCCAACATATCTCTTGGCAATACTAACTACTAATCTTAAATTACTTTCAGCAAGGACTTTTTTAGCTTCTTCATCTCCATCAGCAATCTTTCTACTCAATTCTTGCTCTTCATCTAAACTAAGTAAACTAATTCTACCTATTTCTTTTAAATACATTCTGACATTATCATTAACACTCATATCCTTGCTTTCACTAGCAAGTTTTTCAATGTTAAATTCAGGATTTTCCTCTAGTAGTCCTCTATCAGTATCCCCTTCATCTTCACTTCTAACTTCAATGTTATTTTCATTAAGCGCGTTATAAAGTTCATCTAAACTATTACTATCTAGTTCAAGATTAGAAGTTTTTTTTGCAATTATTTCATAAGTTAAAAAACCTTGTTTCTTACCTAGTTCAACTAATTCATCAATAATATTTTCAAAGTCAGTACTTTTACTTTCTTTAATAACAATATTATTTTTCTTAAGAATTTTATTTACTTCTTCTAACTCTTCATCATCAAGAAGTTCTTTACTAGTTTTTTCTAAATAAACTTCTTCAGAAATAAAACCACTTTCTTTACCAGTACTTATAAGCTCCTCACTACATTTTTTAACTTTAGTTTTCCTTACCATTTTAACACTTCCTTTTTAATATTAAATAACTTGTCAAGAATTTTCTTTTGCTCATTCTTATCAATGGTATTTTTAAGAAGATTTTTAAGCCTCTCTTCTTCTTTTTGGACTCTTCTTTCTTTGACTCTTAATATATAATCATTTAGTTCCTCTTCGGTATAGTTTTCACTTTGAGGATAACTACAAACACTCTTCAAAGTATTATTTAAGTCCTCACGAAGACAAGTGTAACATATAAAGTCCGCATAGTCAAATGTTTTTTTCTCTTCTTTATAAGAAATTATAGCATCTGCTAGTTTTTTTCTATCAGGATCACACATATAACCTAAATAATTCTCATAATAATCTATAAGTTCTGGATTGTTTATCATTAAATATAAAAGTCTAATTTCACTAATATCATACTTATTATATTTAACTTTTTTTATAGGCTTTACTTCTCTTTTAACTTCTTTTATACTAACATTTTTATTAATAATTTTAGATTTTATTAAATTAATATCTATATCAAACTTCTTACTTAATTCTTTTATCTTTATTTCTCTTAAAATATCATCATCTATAGTATTTATAACTTTAATACTTTCATTAATATACTTACTTAAACTAGATGCATCAGATAAATTAACACCTTTTTTTAAATAATTAAGTTCAAAATCAATAAAACTAACTCTGTTATTATAAGCATTTAAAAATGCATCTTTTCCTTCATTTACAATAAGTTCATCAGCATCTTTGTGTCCACTAAATATAATCACAGTAGGATAAATTCCTTCTTTAAGTAGTAAAGAGCCAATACTTAATGTAGCAGTTTTACCTGCATCATCTTGATCTAGATTAAGTACTACATTTACATTATCTTTTTTAATAATATTTAAATGTTCTTTAGTAAAGCTAGTCCCCATTAATGCAACAGCATTATCTATACCTATAGAATGAAGCCTTATAACTTCCATAAAACCTTCACTAATAATAATCTCTTTCTTCTTTTTTATCTCATTCTTAGCATTATAATAATTATATAAAATACTTCCCTTTTTAAATATATTAGTTTCTTTTGTGTTAACGTATTTAGGACTATCAGAGTTATCATACTTTCTACCACTAAAACCAACTACATTACCAGAGTTATCTCTAATAGTAAACATTATTCTGTTAACAAATAAATCTTTTAAATTACTAGATAGCCCACTTTCTTCTAGTAGTGAGGCACTATATTTTTTACTTAAACCTAAACACAAACCACCTGATAAAGATAAACCTATATCAAAATAATCAATAATCTCTTTTGTAAGATTTCTTTTACTTAAATAATCTCTTGCCAAAGAGCCTTCCTTTGTATTTAAGTTGTTCTTATAATACAAAAGAGCAACATTATAAATATCATATAAATCTTTATAAGGAGAATTCACTTCCTTTTTACTAACTTCTACATTAATATGAGCATTCTTAGCAAGAATTTCAATTGCTTCCATAAAACTAATATTTAAATAGTCTTCTACAAATGTAATAACATTACCAGAAGCACCACATACAAAACATTTAAATATTTGCTTATCTTTACTTATACTCATGGATGGAGAATGATCATCATGAAAAGGACAAACTGCAAAATAGTTTTTTCCTTTTTGTACTAGTGGCAAATAACTTCCAATTGTATCAACTATGTCATTACTTCTTCTGATTTTTTCAATTTCTTCCTGAGTTATTTTTGCCATAAAAACCTCCTATTTAATATCCACCAACTACATACTTATTTTCACTTACTACTATAAAAGCACGGCTATCATTTTCAGTAACTATTTTCTTTAAAAGTGGTAACTTTTTGTTAGTAGTTGCAACAAATATCATATATTTATTACTAATTAGATCTTTACCTTTTATTCTACTTACACTAACTGCAAAGTTGTTATTCACTAATGCATCTACTACTTCTTTCTTTTGCTTTACAACTATGTTTACAGATACATTACTTGTTACAAATCTATCACTCAAATACATCCCAACCATAACCCCACATGCATAACCCGCACTATAGGAAAGGGCTATTAAAAAAGCATTTTCTACTGAATTAAGTGCTTCTCTAACTACTAAAAACCAAACAAACACTTGAATGAATGAAGCAATAACTGCATAAGCCGTTTTATCCTTAACCACAAATACAGTAGCCATAGTTGACAAACTAGTGTCAACTATTCTAGCAATAAAAACAACCAAACATAAAATGACTATATTATCCATAACCACACCTCTTTTTATTAATGACTATATTTTATCAAAAATATCATATCTTGTCTATTTATTTTTACCAATTTATGTTTATTTTATAAGCAAAATTGATGCAATAAGCATCAATTTTAATCATAAACAATTTCGTAAGGATTTTCTGGACTTCCATCTCCCGAAGACCATAGGACATCAGATTTGATAGATGTGACTGGGCGCACAGCGCTAGCATAAGTATGAGTACCGAGATATCCGGGATAATCTGAATCACCCGAAAGCCACATACGAGAAAGTTCATTATACCACCCATAAGGAGAAAGAAGCCACCAAGATTGGTTCCCAGTTATACTTTCCCCGTTACTATTTGTGTAATACCAAGCATAAGGACTTGATAAATTTGTTCCGTATTTACCACCCGCATACATCAATTCGTCTATTGTAGCAAGTGCTATTGGGTAAGTTAATTTTGCTTCACTGTTACTTCCTGAAAATGCATCTTTACTATTTGTGCAATTATATGATGGCAAATAACTTGTAGTTGCTCTATAATATGATGTATAGTAGAATGCTGTACTTCCTGTATTATATGCTCCATCAGTTTGCTCATTTCTATCACTACAATAAACTGCTGTTGCACTTATATATTTTGCAAAACTATTTAAATAACTGCTATACCAAGCATCTATTACTTCTTTTATTTTACTATCATTTTCATTTGTTCTATTTGAAGCAAGTGTTCCACTTGTTCCATACATATATCCTACATACATCGGATCCCAATATGAATGATTAAATGAGCCAACACTAATATAGCCACTTGTTGTATCAGGACTTGTTCCTGAATATAATATTCTTACACTTCCATCTGCATTTGTTCTTATTATTCTCCAGTATATATCATCTCCAGCACTCCATGCATAACTACAATTATAGTTATAACTTGAAGCAGATGTACATTCTTCCATGGAAACATATTCTCGATATGATGTTGATGTACTACTAGAATAACCACGTATTGGTCCATTAATTTTATATGTTCCGAACTTTACCCAATTGTTTTTTGCATCTCCTGCAAAATAATATACATCTTTAGCAGCACTCCCTGCTATACTTTCTGTACTTTTAAACAAAGTACCTGTATTAGTTTCAGTATATGTTGTACTAAAGTCTGTTCTAGCGCTTATCGTTGGGTTTTGCTTTATCAACTTTTCTACTAAAGTTAGAAGCTTTTCTGTGCCCTCTTCTATAAATAAAGTACCAGATAATTCTTTACCCATATCATCACTTTGATCCTCTTCACTTGTTAAGTATTTAAACTCAACATTATATGTATGAGTAACTCCTTTTGCTATCTCTACGCTATATGCTAGTATTGTATCTGTTGCTTGACTACTTTTCGGTACATCTACAAAGTCACTCATATTATAACCACCATCTGAAGATGTTATTTTATATTGTAAGAAACCTTTTGTTACAAAAGTATTTACTAAATCTTTTATAACTATATTATATTTATAAGTATCATTACTTTCATTTTTTACTGTAAAAGTATTTACACCACTATTCCATCCGGGTTCTATTTCTGCACCTGCTATTGTTCCTGTACCACTTGTAAACACTATTCTTAAGTTTGCACTGTCAAGTGATATTTCTTTTCCTTTTCCTATTATTTGTACTGTGAAATACGCAAGTGTAACTGATAATATTATTACTAGTAAACTTCCTAATAATACAAATATTTCTTTCTTCTTTTTCATATAGACTTCCTTTCTTTTTTAGACACGAAAAAGAGATAGGGTTATCCCCTATCTCATTAAAGCACATGAAAAACTTAGAGGTTTACTATTTGTTAATAATAACCCCCCCCCCTAGTACTTTATTCTGTACAAGAGTATCATTGTTTTTCATGTTCTGTCTCTCCTTTGTTTTTTTGAATTTTGAAAAATTTGTGAATTAAAATGTACAAATATTTTTCTACTTTTCTTTACAATATAATGTTACCACAAAAAAAGGTTTAAATCAAACCTTTTTTTATTTTGTTGTTATGTTTATTTCTCCTATACCGCCTTCAATGTCAATTAAATTAATTCCATTACCAGTAATAGTGTTATCTCCTAAACTACTATCATTTAATTTAACTGATCCAATACCTTTACTTACTTTAATTTTATAATCTTCTAGTGTACTTAGTAAATCAATATATAATCCTCCTACTCCGGCATCTATTTTTGATTTACCAGTTATTAAACCATTTACAGTAGTTTTTCCAACTCCCATGTCAAGATCTAAATTATTTATTTTACCATTTAGAATTTTTATTTCTCCGGCACCACCATCAAGATCCATACTATTTATTGCTTCAATGTCATTGATAGTAAGTTTACCAGCACCCATTTCTATATCAACTATTAAAGCACTTAATGTATCTATAATAGTTTCTCCAGCACCTAAATCAATTTTTATTTCTGTAAAGTTATAGTTACTTGGTATAGTAATTATTACTTCTTTATCTTTAATCATTTTATTACTTTTATCAATTATTTCAAGTTTTCCATTTGTTTCATTAACTTTTATTTTATTACTATTAGTTGTTACTTTAAAACTATCTCCTTTATTAATACTTAATTTAGTAGAATTTACTTTTATGTCTAATTTTTCAATATTAGATTTAACATCATAAGTAATTTTATCTGTTAATTCTTCTTTATTAAATACATCTGTAAAAGAAGAAACTACTTCAAAAGCTATACTTATAATAGAACCAATAATTAAGAAAGCTAAAGCTATTGCAAAATATTTTATTACTTTTTGGAATGTATTCATTTTATATCAGTACCTCCAAATATATTAGTACTATTAATGTATAGTGTTTTCTTACTTTCTGCATTCTTTATTTTATTATCTACTCCTCCAAATATATTAGTAGAAACTACTTTCACATTTGTATCCTTTGGAAGTAAAATATCTACTCCACCAAATATGCATGTTGTTTTAATTAAAGTATCTTTTTTAATCTTAGCTTTTCTTAAATCAAGTTTAACTCCTCCAAATATTGCATTTATTTCTGCTCCGTTAAATGTCTCTTCATCATAATTTATTTTTTGTTCTGAGAAAGTAGCTGTAATTTCTTCTCCTTTTTTATCAAGTTTAATTTTTTCAAATTCTTCTTTTAATTTCTTGTTTAAGCTATCTTTAAATATTATAGATAATCCAATTATTACAAATATAATTGGTACTAAAAGTTTCCATATTAAACTAAAATCAATTATATCTCTAACACTTAATAAAAGTCCTACACCTATTAAAAATGCTATTAAACTCCCTATTTTTTCATCATCTTTAATTATACTTATAAATGAAGGAATAATTATAAATAAAGTCCACCAACCCTTAAAGAATATATTAATATCTGCTATTCCTAAAGTATTTAAACCTATTATAATACCAAGTGCGACTAACAAAAGCCCCCATAAAATATTTCCTGTTTTTTTCATATCATCACCATCCTAAAAATATTTTAACACTTTATTATAAATGTGTCTATATAAAAATAAAACTATGTTATTCAACCATAGTTTTATAAAGTCCATGTTTATTACATAAAGAATATATAGACATATTTTGCTCATAACCTAAAATAATTTCAGGATCATCATCTTCTTCTAAATAATGAATTAGTAACTCCTTATCACTCTTTATTATAATTGCTTCTATATGGTGTTCAACTGTCATTTCATGGTCTATACTTACAAATACTTTTTTATCTTGTTTATAATAAAGTGGTGTATGGCTTGTTTTTTCTTCATGTACTTCTAATTCTTCCATTTTTTCTTGACAACAAGTTACAGAATTACTATCTTTAATATTTAATAATAAATTCCCGCATTTGTTACATTTATATATTTTTATATTCATCTTCTTCTCCCCTTTTTATTCATTTACAGTAATATCTTTTACTACTTTTTCTGTTTTTTTAATAAATCTTAATACACTAGCACTGTAGATTATATTAGATATTTCACTAACAAGTAATATAGCCCCAGATACTATAACAACAACCTCAACTGTTTCAAAAGGATTTATTAAAACAATAATTCCTAGTATAATAGATAAACTAGATATAATAATTCCAGTCATATAATTACTATTCTCTACATTTTTATACTCAATAGCAGTTTGAAGTTTAAATATGTTAATAAATACTATCATTAGACCTAGTAATGATGGAAATAAAGTAATAAGTAAATTATACTTAAAAACAAATAATATACCTACCGTTATCTCCATAATACCTCTAAATAATCCATAGTTAAAAAATACTTCATCCTCTTTATTAAAGAAATAATTTATAAAATCAAATACCCCACATACTAATATAAAGATTCCTATTACTTTTATTAATGTACTCACTATTTCAAGTGGTCTTAACATCAAGAAAACAGCTAAAGCTATAAGTAATATACCAAATAATATACTCTTAATTTCTTTACCTTTAATACTATTTAACATATATCTATCCTCCTCTAGTATAATTTTAACAAATTTTACTTAAAAAGTCTTTACTTTTTATTACATTTTAATAATTTACTTTATTCAAATACAAACCTTCTGGACTTGCCTTTACTCCCAGTTTACATCTATCTTTACTTTCCAAAATTACTTTTATATCCTCTATTCTTTTCTTATTTTCATTTATTTCAAGTAATAAACCAACTATATTTCTAACCATATATTTTAAAAAACCATTACCATTTATATATATTTTAACTAATTCATTTTCTTCTTCTATCTTTATATAATTAATAGTTCTCACTGAACTTTTATCTAAACTATCAGATGTAAATGATTTAAAATCATGAGTACCAATTAAATATTTACTTGCTTTCTTTAAAAGCTTTATATCTATTTTCTTATTATATTCCAGTTCATAATCCTTCATTAAAGGATTATATATACCAGTATTTATTACATATAAATATTCTTTAGATTTTACACTATATCTTGCATGAAAATCATCACTTACTTTTTTTATACTCTTAATATAAATATCCTTATTAATTAATTTATTTACACTTGTTAGTAGTTTATCTTCATTAATACATTTATCCTCATCAAAATGAAAATAAGAATTATAAGCATGTACCTTTCTATCTGTTCTAGAAGATAATATTATATTTACTTTATGATTTAAAACTTTAGAAAAAACTCTTTCTATTTCTCCTTCAATAGTCTTCTTATCCTTTTGTACTTGACTACCATAGTAGTCCTTACCATCATAACTTACATTACATAAATATCTCATATTCCCACCCTTATACTATAATAAATAAACATAATGAACACCATTAATATAATTAAATCATATAATTTAAACTTATTTGTTCTTAAATTAGTTCTATATGTTTTAGTACTATATAACTTTATTTTATTACTTAATTTTTTTCTTTTTAATTTTTCCATAGTTAATCTAAATGTATTCTCAAGTGATATTAATGAAATTATAAATCTTGACATTAAATCAGTATGAAAATAATCTAATCCTCTTGCCGATGAACTTATAAGAACCTCTCTTTCTGTTATTAATAAAAGAGGAAAGAAGTTAATTAAGTTAACTAATCTATTTATAAATGTACTTACTCTTAAATTCAAAAAATTAAAAGGACTTAATATCTTTTCTAAACCATATTTAAGTTCACTATTACTCGTTGTATAAAATATTAATGATAAATAAGATATAATATTAAACACTTTAAATAATATAGTAACAGCTACATTTAATGTTAAACCTTTACTAGCAAGTAATACTACTAAAATAATCAATAAATATCTTAAACCATAAATAATATTAAAATAAAATCTAAGTGGTACTTTACTTTCATACAAAAGTATAAATATAAAGAAAAATATAACTAATTCCAGTCTTAAACTATTACTTATTATTAAAGTAATTATTAATAGTAAAAGAGTTATTAACTTTGTAAATACATTTAAATTATGTATTTTACTATCAATAGGATAATACTGACCAAAATATTTATTACTTTGCATTTCTATATACCTCCTTTATTAAATCTAATATATTAGTAGTAAAGGTTAAATTAGCATTCATTCTATTAGATACATTAATAAATTTACATATATCAGGAGTTTTAACATTTATACTCTTCATTAATTCTTCATTTTCTAGTAACTCTTTATTCCCTTCTCCTATTATTTTACCATTCTTAAGTAAAAATACTTTATCACTAACTTCATAAAGCCTATCAGTATCTTTAGATATTATAATTATAGTCTTATTATATTTATTCTTTAATTTTATTAATAAATTATTTAAACTTATTCTATCTTTAGTTTTTAAAAATAACCAAGGTTCTTCAAGTACTATTACATTAGGGTTAAATATCAATGTACTAGCAATAGTTATTTTTTTCTTTTCCATTAAACTTAAAGAACTTACTCTCTTATTTAAATCCTCTTCACTCATATTTACTAACTTTAAAGCATCTACTACTCTAATATCTTGTTTATTTAATTTATATTTAAAATACTTAAGTCCAAAAGATAACTCCTCTTTAACAGTTTTACATATTAACAAATCTTCAGGATTCATTGGTACATAAGATATATTCATCCTTAATTTATTTATATTCTTAATATATCCACCATCATTTAGAAATTCTCCTACTTTTATCTTACCCATGTATGGCTTATTTACTGCATTTATAAGAAGTGGTATCTTTTCTTTTCCTGAAGAAGCATCCCCTATAAAAGAATAAATACCATTTTTTTCTATTTTAAAACTAATATTATTAAGATACATCTTTTCTAAAGGAGTTCTAACATTCTCTTTATATGTTACATTCTTAAATTCTATTTCCATAATATTTCCCCCAAACTATTATAATTAAGAATATATTTATCTATTAAGTTATAATCTTTTAAATACTTATTAAGAAGTACTATAAAAGGTAAATTATGTCCTAATCTCTTCATTATCTTTTCTTCATTAAGTACACTTATAGTTTTACCACTTACTACTACCTTTTCATTATTAGTCACTATTATATATTCTCCAAGTAAAGTCTCTTCAATATTATTAGTAAAATTTAAAACAATATGATTTTCTTTATATTCATTTAATATATTTATAACTAATTCAAAATCATCACTATCTAAAAGTTCAAGTAAATTATTTATAATTAATACTTTAGGTTCAGTTATTAAAGATATCATTATAAGTAAAAGACATCTTTTACTTATATTTAAACTATAAGGACTTTCTTCTAAATAATTATTAAACTTAAACTTAGTACTAATTTCTTCTATTTTCTTTTTCATATCCTCTCTTTTAATAGCTTTACTTTCTAAAGGAAAAGCAAGCTCATCTAATACAGTTTCACTATTAAAAATATTAATAAATTCAAAACTACTCACACCTATTAAATTATAAAGCTTAGTAATATATTTATTATTTATCTTACTATATCCCATGGTAAGATAATCATTACTATTCTTAAAAATAATATTATCATAAATATAATCATTACTATCCCCAATAAATGTAACAAAAGTATTTTCTTTAATTTCAAAATTTATTCCTTTTTTATTATCAAATATAATATAACTAAAGTTCATAAAACCACCTAAACTTATTATACATTAATTAATAAAAAAAAACTAGAATATAGTATTAATTAAGCCTTCAAATATATCTTGATCTATATCAACTTCAACGTATTTATTCCTAAAACTACCTTTTTGAATAATAAATTTAATTTCATTAATGTCTTTTAATGGTAATAATTTTAAATAATGGTTCCATGTCAATTGGGCAAACATTGTTTGCCCTTTTTGAAAATTATAAAAGTTTCTCATATATTTTAAATTTCTAGTAGAATATCCCTTCCCAAATTTTAAAGTCAACCTTTCTGAATATTTCTTAATTATCCCTTCCCCATAATGTTTGCCTGCTTCAGCAAGCTCCTTTCCAATATTGTAATAAGTTTCAAGTTTACTTTTATTAGCATTATAATCTCTTACTATAGTCCTTGCTTGTTCACTTATTATATAACCTCTTATATTCTCTAAATAATTTTCTTCCATAATTCTTTACTCCTTTACTTCTTCTAATATATTATTAAATTCTATTTCATAAATAGGAAGT
>USFF01000006.1 GCA_900553835.1 uncultured Mycoplasmatota bacterium | reverse complement strand
ATATGTTTAGTACTGCCCTCGACTCTGTTGTTTCTGTTATAGATAGCTTAGAAGACGACTAAGCTTTTTTATTTATCTTTTTCAAATCCATATATTTTTAAAAGAATGCTATCAAGTCTTGTTTCAATGTTCTCAATAATATTTGGTATTTTTTCACTTCTACTTTTATCAGCAAAGTATGAATTACCCTCATTTAAATTTTCATTTATATACACATCTAATTTATCTTTTTCATTTTTTATATCAGCTATTTCTTTATCACAACCAAGACCTTTAGTCATTTTCTCTAAAATTAAGATTTTATTATCTAAATATCTAAAAGAATGCAAGTATTCATCCCGCTTTGTAACATCTATATTTGGTTCAAATACAACTCGTAGCTTTTTATCTATTAATTCAATTATGTTTTCTATTCTTGTATTTTGATTATTCTTTTTTTCATTTGCAATTGTGAAATAGAAAATTCCATAAGTGACAACACCACAAGTCAAAATTTCAATTAAATTATATTGAAATAATGTTTTATCACTATTTTTACAGCCAAGCCATATTAGAAAACCAGAGATAAGTAAAATAATTATAAAAGTAATTATATAACTTTTTTTACTATTCATATTATTTACCTCCTTTTACTGCTTTTATTTCATCATCAATATATGTTTTAATCTTATCTATCCATACAATATTATCATCAGAAATAATCTCGATTTGTTTTACATCCTTATAATGAATATTTTTTTCTTCTTTTAATTTTCTAACTAATCCACCAAATGCTTCTTCTAAAAATGAAGAACCATATCCATATCCACCATCTAAATTCACCACAAGCTTTTCACTATTACTAATTGATTCTATAAATTTAGGATATAAAATATCATCCCTAAATTCTTCGCCTGAAAAGGCTCCTTGTGTCTTATATCTAGCGCCAGGCGTCTCAGTGAATTCTTTTGCTACATTAATCATAACCATATCATTTTTCCTCCTTTTTTATTTCCCAATAGAACACTGTTCCATTTAAGCCTTCTGGTAAATCATACTTTTTATTTTCAGAATAATATGCCTTGTTTGATATTATAACAAAATTTTTAATTTTTTTGTCTAAATATTGCTCATATATAGAAGGCAAACCATTTCCTCTTTCTCTCTTTCCGGTTTCGCTTCTTTTGTGTACACCAGATAAGGCGGTCTCAATATATTTATATTCAGTTTCAGCATTAATTGTTTCAATTATTTTTTCAACTATGCTTTTTCGTATGGTTGTTGGTATTCCCAACCCATTGTCCATAAATGTATATGTTATCTTATCTATATTATTATCAACAAAAATGTACCATTGATGTTTAAAAAGTCCTTGCTTTTGATATGCATGATCAATTATATTAGTAATCATTTCTGTAAGCATAGTCATCAAATAATTAATATTCCTTTTATCTTTATTAAGTTTCTGACAACTAAAATCAATTATTTCTTGCCTAATATCCTTATTTTGATTATTTTCAATATAATTATATCCTATTCCAGATTTTATTTGAATATTATCATCAACTTGAACTATATTTTCTACAGATGTTTTCATATAGTTTAAATATCCAGAACGTTTCAAAAATTCTCTTACATTAGTTTCCTTAGGAAAATTTCCAATCCAGTCTATAGGCAATATTTTTTGTCCCCTTGTATTTTGAATTATTGTTAATAAATACATCAATGCATCGCTACTTATATATTTAGTGTCACACATATCAATTAAAAATGTTCTTATATAATTATTTCTATGCTGTTTTTGAAGATTTCTTACACCTTCTACCGACCTTATTACTTTATTTAAAAAACTTATAGTTGTATCAGGATTGCTAACTATACTAAAGATTTCAGGAACAACAAAGACTTTATCAGGTTGTCTTTTTTTACTATTAGTAGCTTTTTTTGTAACCTTTCTTTTATTAGACTTTTTTCTAGCAGTTCTCTTTTTTAAATTCTTTTCATCATGATATTTTTTCCAAATTCTATATTCTGGAGTATTTTTTCTCAATATACTTCACCACCCTGAAATTTACAAATATTATATCATATAATGTTACTAATTAATATTTTGTTCTATTTAATAATTTCTAAATATCTATCTAACATTTCATTTTCCTCTTTTGTTACTAATTTAACAAAATCTGTATAATCACCTGTTGTATGTGCTTTATCAAGTGCTTCATAATATTTTAATCTATTATCTTTTTTAATAATAACTGGTACATATCCGCTCCTCATTAGATCCATGTTCATTATTAATCTAGATGTTCTACCATTTCCATCAATAAATGGATGAATTTTAACTAATTCTCCATGCAATAATGCAGCTCTTATTATTGGATGGTATTTATCCCATTCATCATAGTTCATCATTAATTTTTCCATTAATTCTGGAACCTTTATGTATTCTTGGGGTCTGTGTTTTGCCCCACTTATAATAACATTATGATTTCTATATCTTCCAGCATTATCATCATCTATACCTTTTAAAATTAATTGATGTAATCCTTTAATGTTCCATTCAGATATTTCACTTTTATCTTTTACTAATCCTTCTAAATACTCAATAGCATTTTCATGATTAATAGCTTCTAAGTGTTCTTTTACAGACTTACCACCAATAGTAATTCCTTCCAACACTACTTTAGTTTCTTTTAATGTTAAAGTATTACCTTCAATACCATTACTGTTATATGTCCATTCTAGATTAATTGCATTTTGTAATGACTCAGTGGCTTCTTTTGATAATGGTCTCTTACTATTTAGCTTAGAAAGTTTTTCATCAACTTCTTTAAAATAATCTTCTGGTAGTTCAATTTTAAATTCAATTTCATCTTTCACTCTTTTATCAACTGGTTTCCCAACATCATTTGGAATATACCATGCAGTACCAATTTTTTCTGCACCTAATATTCTACCATCTTGAATAAGTTGTCTTATCCTTCTTTCACTAATATTCCATTTTTCACTTGCTTCTTTTATTGTCATAAATTTCATTTTACACCTCCAAATTGTATTCTTTAATAATTTTATCAAATGCTTCTTTACCATACTTATTTAATAAATAACCTAAGCATATAATTTTATAAGCATTTAATCGATCATATAACACATTACTATCAATGCTCTCTATATTCACTTTAGGACTATTATTAGCTACACACAAAGTATCCTCATATGCTTCCGTTTCTAATATCAAATGTTCTCTAACACTTTTTATTACTTTTTCCATGCCTTCTCTTGTTGGATTTTTCTCTTGCTCTGTTAGATCTTTAATATCTTTAGCAACATCACTAATATCTTTTAAATCTTTAATATGCATAGTTATCACCTCTATATATAGATTATACCGTTTCTGGAACAATATGTCAATATATTTTATACCGCTTGTGGAATAATATTATTTCATTCATACTGAACATTTATATTTTATTCATATCATTGTTAAAATTAAAAATTCATTGAGAATTTTTGCCACTTTCGGCACTTTTTCTCAATGAACTATTATTAAATCAATTTTTTTGTACCTAAATTGTACCTAAACCTATTTTAGCAACACCGATGCCTCGCAAACCCTTTAAAACAAACAAAAATGAGAGCTTTCGCTCTCTTCAGGGGGTTTTGGTTGAATACACTCTCACCTTAAACATCGTAAGAACGTATCCGCATAGCATTTTCTCTACTATGCTTAATTTAATAATATAATGTTTTTATTAAAAAGTCAATTAATTTTTTAATAAATATGTAAACTTTTTTAAATTATTTTACTTACTCATTACTTTCAGTTTCAATTTTTAATATCTTTTCTAAATCTTCTATTTCAGAATATATAAGTTCAACTGACATATCTATAAATCTATCAATATTTGAAATATTAAAAGTAAATTCTTTTCTCTTCTTTGAATTAACTATAATATCTATTAAATTTTCAAATAGCAAATTAAATTTATCATATGGTATTTCATTAATAATAGTCTTAATCTCTATATCCTTATAATTATTAATCCCCTCCAGATCTAAATCATACTTTTCAATAATTTGTATATTCAAATTAGTATAATCGTTATAAATATATAGCAAAGCCATATCTCCATTAAGTTTAACCACAGTACCATCTAGTTTAGTTATTGTTCCATCCTTAATTATTTCACTCATAAAATACTTAAACCACAAATAATCAGTATATAAGTGAATAAAGTATCCCATAACAAAATCATCATCCAGATCATATTTATACTTATCCAAAAATCTTTCTATATTTGGCAAGTTAGAATCTTCCTCATCAATAAAATGACTTATATTTCTTGATTCCCCTGCACATTTAGAAATATCAGGCGCTACTGCACCAAGTAACAACTTGTTTTCATCTCTATTTAATTTTCTATTTAGCTCTTTTGCTATAGCAGTGTGTATGATATATGATGCCATATTCTTCACCTATCTTTCTACTTAATTTTACCACAATATGCTAAAAAAAGATAGAAATATAACCCCAAAAATCAAATGACATATTTTATACAATTTACTTAATTTATAATTACAAACTAAAAAGAATTAAATTTCTTCCAAACTTAATTCTTCATGACTATTAGCATTAACTGTCAAATCACTAAACTTATTTTGCTTATATAAAACATAAGCAGCCGCTCCAATCATAGTTGCATTATCAGTGCAGTATTTTTTATCAGGAATAAACACCTTAACACCATTGCTATTACACATATTAACTAAACTCTCTCTAATATAACTATTAGAAGCAACACCACCTGCTATACTAAAATTCTTCACATTATATTTCTTTAAAGCAGAAAGGCTTTTGTTAACAAGCGCATCAGTTATACACATTTGAAAAGAACATGCTATATCCTCTCTAACTACTTCTACCCCTCTTTGATTAGCATTATGCACTAAATTATTAACATGACTTTTAATACCACTAAAACTAAAATTAAATGACCCATCATCAAGTATCTTTGGCATATGATAAGTTGGCTTTCCAATTTTAGCAAGTTTTTCAACATTAGGTCCTCCTGGATAGGGCATTCCAAGTATTCTAGCAACTTTATCATAACATTCACCAACCGCATCATCAAGTGTTCTACCAATATACTTGAAACTACTTTCATTTTCCATATATATTAAATCAGTATGACCACCACTAATAACAAGACTAATAAGAGGATACTCTAACGTATTATTAATATTGCTTGCAAGAATATGTCCCATCATATGATTAACCTTAATAAATGGCTTATCATAAACCATAGCAAGTGTCTTAGCAGCTTCTAGACCAACCAACAAACTACCAAGCAAACCGGGAGCATAAGTAACTGCAATTGCATCCATATCTTCCACTTTCATATTTGCCTTTTTTAAAGTTTCATCAATAACTAAAGTAATATTTTCTAAATGAAGTCTACTAGCAACTTCAGGCACAACTCCTCCATATAACTTATGAACATCTATCTGAGTATTAACAACTGTTGCAATATCTTCTTTTCCATTTTTAACAACACTAGCGCTTGTTTCATCACAGCTACTTTCAATAGCCAAAATATAAACATCCTTCATTAATTATCAGCCTCCATTATTAAAGCATCATCATCTTTATAATACTTTTCTCTAACATGAATAGTTTTAAAATTATAACTTTCATATAAATTAATAGCAACAAAATTTTTACTTCTAACTTCTAACATAAAACGTACGTTCTTATAATTATTAAATAAATAATCAAACAATATCTTACTAATACCTCTTCCCCTGTAACTTTCTTTAACAAAAACATCAATTATATTAATAGTATCAAGAACTTCAATAATAACATACCCTAGTTTCTCTCCATTAACTAAATAACTAATCTCAATTTTATAATTTTTCAACTTTTTAACATCTATCACTAATTAACCCCGATTTCCTTGACATAATTAGCCCTCACCAAATGAGCAGGGACTGCATCATTCTTAAGTGCAAAATCAACTATTTTAGGAATATCCAAAACCTCAGAAACTCTATGATAATTTTCATATAAACTAATATCATGAACATATGTTTCATTAACTTCTGTTCCCTTAACATAATAACCTTTAGTATCTTCAATAATACATATTTTCATTCCTTCAAAAGAATCACTTACTAAATAAGCATCTAAAGTACTAACTAAATAAATAGGAACATTTAAAGTATAAGCAAGTGTCTTTCCAACACTTAGGCCTATTCTAAGTCCAGTAAAACTACCAGGTCCATTTACACTAACTATATTTTTTATATCTTTAAAACCAAGTTTATTTTCACTTAAAATATCTCTTATCATAGAAGTAAAATAAACAGCATGACTATAGTGACTCTCTTTAGTCTTAACAAATAAATTAGCCCCATTATAAAGCCCAACTGTAATAATTTCACCATGAGTATCCAAAAACAAAGTATACATAAAATCACTTCTTTCTAGAAATAATTTTACCACTTTTAAAAAGAAAATGCCACCTATAAGCATTTTCTTTCATCATATAAATCTATTTTTTTACTAACTAACTCATCTATAATATAATGGTTATTTGCTAAAAAATATAAAAAATCGAGAACTCCAACTTCACACTTAAAAGTAGTTTTACCTTCATAAATATCTTCAAATATAATTTTTGCTGTAGAAAAAGTATCTCCTCTGCTTACAAAGAAATTTTCATGAGATATAGAATTTCTAATACCATTAATAATAGCCATATTCTTAAAATATAAGGCATTAGAATTAAAGTAATTTATACCTTCATCATAAGTATTTATTTCATTGCTAATATTACTAATTAAATTAGTTAATCTATTTATCTTATTTCTTAATAAATTAACTAATTTAACATTAGTACTAGGAGTATTACCTAACTGTGAATTAACACTTGTTAAACTAGCATTTAATTTACCCAAATCCTTCAATCTTGCATTTTTTCTAATAACAATATCATTATATCTACCATCATCAATCGTATACTTACTAACATTTATTTTAGACATATCTAATTTAGAATAATCTAAGCCATTTATTTCTTTATCAGTATACTGATTTTTATTTTCAAAAATATCATCTAACGAATAAGAAAACATACTACTGAAACAAGAAATCAAACTACAAGCAAGTTCCTCATAAGATAAAATCATATTTAAGTTAGGATAATTTTGCTGTCCATAATCTCTAATTTTCGCAGTTTTAATCGTACCAGTTTTATAAATAGACTCTAAGGTAATTAAATTTCTTAAAAAATGCATAGTATTTTCATACTTATCATTTCCTAAATATATCTCTCCAACCTTCTCAATAACAAACTTAGCCTGATCATTAAAATTAGTTCCCTCATGAGTCATATCAAAAATACTTTTAGATAATTTTTCTACATCTGGTATATCAACTTTTATACAATTATATTCTATATCATACTTATCTTTATTATTATTGTAAAACTTATTAATAACTCTAATATCGGTGCTTCCTACATACTCATCAATAACTTCTTCAATTCTTGCTTTTTCATCAAGACTAATTATCTTACCATCTTTTCTAGAAAGAGAAAAATTTAAACATTTCAGATTGTTAATAAATGACTCTATTTCTTTAGGTGAAGAAAATGCTTTCTTTCTGTTATCCTGAAAATTGCCTATACTTAAAACTTTCTTTTCATAGACTTCAGACTTCAAACTAGTAATATAAATATTAAAGACATTAATAATAAAATACGCCAAATCATTTATATTAACAATAACATCTTTATTATCTATATTAAATATAATTCTAGAATGTTCTAAATCTAAATAAAATTCCCCATGAGCGAGTTTATTTCTAATAGTAGCAAAAACATAAGATGCACTTCCTATTATATGTCCATTAATACTATAACCTTTATCTTCTTTATTAGCTATGATAGAAATAGTTTTATTTAATGAACTCGAAAAAACAATTGACTCATAATTAAGATTTCCTACATTTTCAACAATTTCTTCTTTTAAAGATAACATAATATCACTTATAGTAGAAACCATACTAGCCATAATATATTTCTTATCAAGAATACACCTTTGCACTTTTTCATCTAAATCAAATGCTCTGTAATATAAATAATAAGAATACGCAAGATTCCCAGTATAATAATCAGTTATACAATTTAACTTATTAATTTCATTCATAATCATTTCTTTTCTATTAAGAAAGTTAACATACTTTCCTTATCCTTATTACCACATATAATATCGCTTATCAAATCTATAATAGGCATTTTAACTTTTTCTTTTTTAATTAAATCTTTTATTGATTTAAGTGTATATAAACCTTCCACTGTTGTATTTAAAGCATAATCTTTAGCTTCATTTAACTTACCTTCTCCAATTAACTTTCCATAAGAATAATTTCTACTATTTGTACTAGTACAAGTCATTAAAATATCTCCAAACCCAGCATAAGAAAGAATAGTTTTTTTATTACCACCTATTGCATCAATTAATTCTTTAATATCATTTAAAGCCTCTGTTAGAAAAAGTGCTTTAGTTGAGTCAAGCGCACCCATTCCTCCAAGCATTCCAGAAGCAATAGCCATTACATTCTTAATTGCTCCACATATTTGAACGCCAATTATATCTTGAGTATCTCTAAATTTCGTAATATTACTAGACAAAGTACACTTAATAAATTCTTTAGTATCACTATTAGTTGTAGCAAGAGTAAAGGCAATAGGTGTATCAGTTATAATATCAACAGCAAAAGTAGGTCCGCTCATAACCGCTATTTTATTAGTTCTAATATTTCTATCAACGATTTCAGTTAAAAACAAACACGTATCATTTTCTATACCCTTAGTTGCAATAAGCACATGTGCATCATCACTAATATACTTACTTACTTTTTTAGTTACTTCATCAAAGCAAACTGCAGGAAGAGCAAAAATAATTAACCTACTATTCTTAACTGCACTTTTAACATTATAAGTAAACTTAATATCTATAGGCACTTTATAACCTTTTAACTTATCACTAATTCTTTTCTCATTTAAAAAATTAACTTCTTCCTTATTATTAGAATAACATATAACTTCATGACCATTTTTAATTAATCTAGATGCAAGTGATATTCCATAAGCACCAGATCCTATAATACATACTTTCATTTCTTCTCCTTCTTTGTAAAAATAACATTTGTCTTAAATACCAAAAATAATATTATAAACATTAACAAAATATAAAAAATTACCATTTCTTTTTTCTTACCTATTGCATAAAAAACTGTAACTACACTAAATATAATATCCACCAAATAAATAACTAATATTGTCTTTTTAGTACTTAATTTCTTTAATAACTGATGATGAATATGTTCCTTATCAGCATTACCTATTCCCTTACCATTAATAGTTCTTCTAATAATAGCAAATAAAGTATCAGTAATAGGAAGTATTAATAAAACTCCAGGAATTAATAATGAAGTAAGAGTTACTGTTTTAAATCCAAGTAGCATTATAACGCTTATCATAAGCCCTAAAAAGGTACTACCAGTATCTCCCATAAATATCCTAGCAGGAGGAAAATTAAATACTAGAAAACCTAATGTAGCACCAAGCATAATAAATGATAAAATAATATCAAGCCCTCCTAGTTTATTAAGTATTAAAGCAATCACACCAATAGTTAAAAAATATATAGAACTAATTCCAGCACAAAGACCATCTAATCCATCTATTAAATTAATTGCATTAATAATAGCAACTATTATAAAAATTGTAATAGGATAAGCCCATTTGCCTAAATAAGCATTAATACCAAACATATCAAAATAATCAAGCCTTAATTCTCCATAAAACACAACAATAACTGCAACTAATATATGAACTAAGAATTTATACTTAGCAGGTATAGGTTTAATATCATCAAAAATACCAAGTAAAAGTATTAAAAATGATGCCATTAAAATAGATATCATGAGTGAATTTCTATTACCAAAAATCATAAAACCCAAAAGAAATCCTAAAAATATTCCAATTCCACCAAGTAAAGGAACAGGTTTAGTATGCGCACTGCGTGCATTTGGTATATCAAGTATATTTCTACTAATAGCTATTTTTTTTATCAAATAAGTAAACACAAGAGATGCAATAAAAGTAATAATAACGACTAAAAACACATTATGACCATTCACATTAAAATTCACTAAAATCACCTTCTTTTCATATTATACTAAATTTTACCAAATAAAACTATCACTTTTACTATTATTTACAAAAAAAAGGTTATAAAACCCTTTCACATAAATCTTCATATTTTGCTCCATGTGGAGTAATTAAAAATACTCTTCTATTCTCTCCTACAATTTTAATTTTTATATCCAATCTGTTTTTAGGAAGAATATCACTAATCATATCAGCCCATTCAATAATAGTAATACCTTTCTTAGTAAAGTATTCCTCTATCCCAATATCTTCTTTATTTTCATTAAGTCTGTAAACATCCATATGAAATAGTTTACATCCTTCTTCACCATCATACTCTTTAATAATATTAAATGTTGGACTAGTAATATTATCTACTATACCCATAGACTTAGCAAATGCCTTAGCAAATAAAGTCTTACCACTACCAAGATCTCCTTCTAAACAAATTACCATATTAGGAAATTTTTCACTTTCAATATTCTGAGCAAGTTCAATTGTATCCATGTCAGAATTAGATGTAATTTTATAATTCATTTTCATATCACCTATTTTATTTTATCAATATGATATATTTTAATCAATACCTAAATAACTAATTTTTACATTTTGTATATAAACTTTTAACCACACCCGAATTCTAAATAGGCATAAACTAATCATGAAGGGGGAATTTGTCATGTATTATGATGAAAGAGAAAATAATTTGTTTTCCAAAAATGAAAATGAACTAGAAATAGAAACTAACTTAGAACAAAACTTCACAAACATAAATGATAACACATCTGAAATAAAATTTGATATTAACAACGTTAACATAAATAATTTTAGAGAAAGCAAAAAAGATTTATATAGTTTAGAGGAAGGATTAAACAAGGGTAATTCCTTTAAAGATGAATATATTCCATATAAAAACTATATATATAGAGTTGTAGTTAAAGGAGATAGAGATAAATTACTATTAAAAGTACAAGAATTAACTTTTAGACTAATTGATTTAAATATTTACCTAGACCTATACCCAAATAGTAATTTATATATTGAATTTAAAAAAACTTTAAAAGAATTAAAAGAGACAAAACAAAAATATGAAAAAAACTATGGTCCCTTATGTTTAGAAGCAGAAGATAATTATAATTCTTATTTATGGAGCAAAAATCCTTGGCCATGGATGAATGAAGGAGGTAAAAACTAATGTTTAAATATGAAAAAATGTTAGAATATCCAATTAACATAAAAAGAAAAGATTTAAAAATGGCTAAACTCTTAGCAGATCAACTTGGAGGCGCAAATGGCGAGCTTGGAGCTTCTTTAAGATACCTCTGTCAAAGATTTACAATGCCAGATGAAAAAGGAAGAAGTCTTTTATCTGATATTGGATGTGAAGAAATAGGACACTGTGAAATGATAGGAACAATGATGCATCAATTAATGGAAGGTGCTACAGTAGAAGAAATAAAAGAAGCAGGTTTATCTGACTATTACACATCCCATAATAAAGGTATATTCCCATCAAGTGCAAGCGGTGTACCTTTTACAGCAGCATATATAGCAAGTACTGGTAACCCAGTTGTAGATTTAGCAGAAGATATGGCTGCAGAAGAAAAAGCAAGAGCCACTTATGAAAACCTAATGGATTTAACAAGTGACCCAGATTTACTTGCTCCTCTTAGTTTCTTAAGACAAAGAGAAATCGTACATTATAACAGATTTAAAACATTGTATGAAGAATACAAAACTAAATATAACTCCTAAATGGAGTTTTTTATATATCTCTTTTATAAAGAATTAAACTAACAAAATAAAAAACAATTAAATAAACAAACAAAATTATAACTCCAATATATAACTCTAAATTAACATTAAAAAGAGCATTAACTAATAAATAATCAGAATTACTAAAATAACTAAAATCTAAATAAGGTAAAAAACTATAACTAGCAATAGTAATGCCTTTACCTAATAAAAAATCAAGTATAGTTGTAGACATAAGATTTAACATAATTAACAAAATACATCCAAAAATATTCCCATTAAAAAGAATAGATATAAAAGAAGTCAAAACTATCAAAAACACTAAGGGCACCGTAAAAACAAAACACTTTAACAAATGATAAATAACTAAAGGTAACTTTATAAACTTACTATTAAAATAAACATATTTAGATAAATAAACAAAAGAAGATTTTCCTATTAAAGAACTAACTACTAAAGAAAACAAACTCATATATATCATAATAAATAAACTTATAATTACTAAAGCAATAATCTTACTTAAAAATATCTTACTTCTACCTTGATTAGACATAAAAACATATCTATTAGTACCATAATTAACATCATAACTAAAAGAAGAAAAAACAATATAAATAACAAAAAAACTTACCACGAAATAAATAAAAGTACTATTAACACTTAAATTTCTAGTCATATTATTTTCCTCTAAAGATTTAATCTCTGCTTCTTTATTTATACCTTCTAAATACTTATCATAAAGTTTGTCATACTTTTCATAATCACCATGTTTATATAGACTATTATACTCATCTTCAGATAGTTTTACTTCTAAAGTATTCTCAAAAGCATTATTTCTTAAAACTAATAAAGTAATCAAACAAATAATAGGTAAAAGAAACAAAATAATTTTAAAACTTCTCTTTCTAGTTTCCTTGTAAATCTCAGCTTTAATCAAATTCCTCATTTTGCCTCCATCATACTAATAAGCATATTCTCTAGCCCACTACTCTCATTTACTGCATAAACAGGAATATTTTCCTTAACAAATTTCCTAACATAAACATTAACTTCTTCATCACTTAAAACAAGTTCGTTACTAATTTTTACTTTCTTACCTAATCTAAAACTTCTTATCTTTCTAAAACCATCTATACTTTTAACTTGAGTAGTTTTATTATTAATAAAAATAATATCAGTACTTAACTTTTCTATCTCACTAATTAAATGTGAAGATATAATAATAGTCTTATCTTTAAAACTCTTAAGCAAATTTCTAAGTTCTAAAATACCTTTAGGATCAAGTCCATTAGTAGGTTCATCAAGTACTAAAATATCAGGATCCTTAAGTAAACTAATAGCTATTCCAAGTCTCTCTTTCATACCCAGACTATAATATTTAACTTGCTTCTTTTCATCAATATTAAGTCCAGTTAACTTCATAACTTCACTAATTCTAGTATCTTTTGCTCCATACAAAAGTGCAAAATACTTTAAATTCTCTTTACCACTTAAAAAATCATAAAAAGCTGCACTGTCAACTATTCCACCTATATTTTTAAGTGCTCCCCTATAATCTTTTCTAATATTATAACCATTAATAAAGATTTCACCCGAACATTTATAAAGGCCCATTATCATCTTAAGAAGAGTGCTCTTACCACTACCATTTTGACCAACTAACCCATATATCTTACCTTTTTCAAGCTTTAAATTAACATTCTCTAATATTAAATTATTCTTAATCTTTTTTCCAGCATTCACTATTTCAATAACATTATCCATAATTCTCTCCTATTAATTAAGGACAATTTAAACAAAACCCATCTATTTAATTTCAATTGTAAATTTAAAAGTATCTTCTAAAATAATAGAAGCATTGGTTACTTTTCTTTTTCTACCATCACTACAATTATACCTTTTTAAATAAAGCAATAACTCCATCTAAATTAGTCATCTCTAATATTTTAGGTCTACCCTTATAATAAGAAAGTATTCTAGTAACTGCACCATCAAAATCATCAGATTTAATTTCATTCCAAACTTTTAAAGTGTTTTTATATCCAAGTACTTTTAAAATATCTATAGGATTATAAAAGTCTTCGTGAGGAGTAGAAAAAGAACCAATACGTTTAATAACTTTTTTATCCATAAAACCTCCTTTCAAACCCGAGTTTATCACACTTAAAATCAAATTGCAAACACATGAAATTTTAAATTTTATAGCCCATTTTCATATATAAAATTTAATTTTTAATAAGAAAACTCCAACTAAAATTAAAAATTTAATCAAAAAAAAGTTATAAATTTTATAAAAAATTTACACTTTAATCAAGAATTGCACCCTCTTTTTCAATAATATCCTTAAATTTTTCCTTAAATTCATTAATTGCTTTTACTCTTGCATCTTCATAAACACTTTTAGTATTCTTAATAGCATCATATATATTTTTAATACACATAGTGCTTCTATTTTCAAAAACAGCATTACTAAAAGCATTACCAAGTAAAGTGAGTGCTATATCAGGATACCTATTTCCTATTTCATAAACTCTTTTATACTCATCTGTTAATTCAACCATAAATCTAAACAAATTTTCCTTTTGATAATCACTATAAGGTATAGATACATTACTCTTTTTTTCAAGTTTAGGATATGTACCCATTAAAATCTTAACAGTATCCTCTATAGATGGTTCTAAAACATCTACTCTTTGAAATCTTCTTAAAAATGCTCTATCTCTTAAAATATAACTTTCATACTCTTCAGTAGTAGTAGCGCCTATCATTCTAATAGTTCCCCTATCAAGTCCAGGTTTAAGCATATTAGCAAAATCAACATTTAAATTACTAGTGTTTCTACTAACAAGTAAATGAACCTCATCAATAAAAAGAATAATATTTTCTCTAGTCTTAAGCTCATCAACTAATATTTGTAATTTATTTTCACTATTACCATTACTTTCAGCATTACCAAGTAAACTAGAAATATTTATTTTTATTAAATCATAGTTCTTTAAAGCATCTGGTACAAGTCCTTTACCTAATCTATAACCAATACCTTCTACTATAGCAGTCTTACCAATACCTGGTTTACCAACTAATAAAGCGCTTTTTTCAGGAGTTAGAAGTATTAATAAAGTTTCTTTAATCTCCTTATCCCTACCTATAGCCGGATCAGTAATATACTCTTTAGTCTTTAAATTCTCTCCATAAGTATCAAGTACACTAAATTTATTATTATTAAAATCAATCATTTCAATATTTTCATTCATATAAATCACTCTCTTACATTGTTATTGTACCAAATTTATACATAAAATACAAAACAATCACTTAAATTTTACATAAATTTTAACATTTTTTATTTTTTTATTAATTTTAAGTTGACTTTATACATAAACTTTAGTACAATTATATTTGTAATTCGCCCGTTTAGCTCAGTCGGTAGAGCGCACGGCTGTTAACCGTTAGGTCGCAGGTTCGAGTCCTGCAACGGGCGCCATATTTTTTTAAAATTAATAAGTGCATTCGTGCGCTTTTTTATTTAGCTAAACCATAAGTGAAAACCTAAGTAAAGGAGATAAAATGAATATCCAAGAATTTATAAATAAAATTAAATCACTAAAAGAAAATAACACACCAATAATGTATTCAGAATTCAAAACATACATAAATTTATTTAACACACTATATCTAACTAACAAGGAATTAGCACTAACTACAGTAAATGATTTAATTAATCTAAACGTATTTACAGAAGGAAGACTAGATGATGAAGAATATTCTTATTATTTAAATGAACTTAATAACTATAAAAATAAATCACTATAAAAGAGTTACAATTTATCTGTAACTCTTTTATATTACCAATTAATCTTTAATTCATTATCGCCAAAACATACATTAACTGTCAAACCTAAATCTTTTGTTTCAGCTGGCACTATTTTAAATAAATATAATCTTTTAGTTGCTAAAGGATCAATAGAGTAAAAACTACCCAAATCATATCTTCCACTACTATCCACTTCTCTTTCTATTACAGTTATACCAGTATACTTATAACCACCATCAAACATAAATGTAGGTGTACAAGTATCAGATAAAAAACCTTCAAATACATAGTCTGAAAAACTTTCAGTACCAATATTTTTTACTTCCATTTCTACAACTGTATACACTTCACCAGGATTTTCATCATAATAAGTATAAAAAGATTGTCTTGGAGTAGGTGGCATAAGTTTAGTTTTCCAGTACACACCCTTAACAGTTATTTCTGCTTTTATCTCTTTTCCATTATAAGTACCAATCACTTCTTTAGTTTCATTTTTAGTAACACTTAAAACATTTTCTTCTGCTTCTTTTTCACTATCATTACCATTATCAAGATCTAACTTTGTAACATAATCAGCCATTCCAGAAATATATCCATGAATATTATTATTGGTTCTAATTTCAATCCATCTATAAGAACTATCCGCATCTTCACTTAAAACAGTATATATTTCTCCCCTATAAACCTTACCAATTATTTCACTATCAACACTCTTACTTTCTCTAATATTAATATACTCTGTATTAACCATAATTTGGGCTACAGAAGTATTTCTATCATTACTTTGAACAATTTCCTCTTCTTCAAATTTATCTTTATTTATAAAAACAATACCCATTATTCCAATTGCCAAAGCAACAACAATAACTACAATCATCATTTTGAGAACTCTAACACTATTTGGCAGATCTTTCTTTTTTTCACTAATTGAAGTGCTCTCTTCCAAATTTATCCCACATCTAGGGCATTCTCTAGAAAACTCTTCAATTATTTCTCCGCATCTAGGACACGAACTTACTCCTCTTCTTTCCTTAATAACACTATTCCCACAGTGAGGACACTTTTTAGCACTATCACTCACATCTTTTTTGCATACAGAACACTTAATTAAAACCATATTCCTACCTCACTTACTTCTTATAATAAACAACAGACAAACCCTTATCAGGATGGTAAGTCCAGCTAACCTTAACCTTACTATTCTCATCCGTTTGAGTTCCATCAAGTGCTCTTGTCTTACCCATTTTAGTATAAAGAGCATCACTAAAACCTAATTCGCTATTAATATTTTTTACATATTTAATAGCTGTAGAACTAGAATAATCATCTAAATCAAGAGGATTAGTATCTACAGATAAATAACTTCCATCATCTGCTAAATCACAGTAATAATTATCACATCCTACCGCATTAAAAACATCTTCAAGATTAACCCCGCCCATTGATTTAAATAATTTTATAAGAACTATTAAGCCTATAATTACCACTGGATAAATAATCATATTATTTTTTTCCTTACCTTTACTAAGTAAACCTTTCTTATACCCACAGTTAGGACAAGTATTTACCCATTTACCTACCTCACCCTTACATTCGGGGCATATCCAAACACTATTTTCATGCCCACAGTGAGGACACGTTTTAGATTTATCGCTTATATCGCTTCCACATTCACTACACTTAACTAAAGCCATAACTATTTACTCCCTTCCTTCTTTTTTGAACTGCACATCACTAAAGAATAAGTCATAATAGCAATAAGTACTTCATTACTAGAGTATTTAATTGCATCAATAACTAAAGAAAAATCAAATCCATTAGTATCTAAACAATTCATATAATAATTAAAACCTATAAAACAAATCAAACTAATTAATGAAAAATTAGAAAATACTTTTTTATCTGTCTTTTTAAAGCCATACAAAAAACAAAGTAACAATATTTCAAAAACTTTTACAAAAAAATACATGATTGAATGCACACCTAAGACTAGACTACCTTCCTTAAAATAACCAATTACTACTTTGAAAAAAGAATAATGCTTTAAAGCAAGAATACCTACAATTATTATTAGAAGCAATGAAATTATAAAATAAAAATCATACTTTTCACTATTTGAATTATCCTTTTCTTTAGTACCAATCCCACAGTGTGGACACTTTTTAGCACTATCACTAATTTCTTTACCACACTCATCACATTTAACTAACGCCACTACTTTACCTCCTAATCAATATTATATCACATTTTATCTATGAATAGTAGATAAAATGTCAAAACTTTTTTTGAGATAATTAGTTTGGAAGGCGATTAATATGATTAACAATAATAATGATGAAAATAAAATATATTTCATAATAGGCCAAAACTTAAAAAGAATAAGAAAAGAAAAAGGTCTTACTCAAGAAAAATTAGCAGAAGAAAGCAACTACTCATTAAGTTTTATAGGTAATTTAGAAAGTCAAAAAGTCTATCAAACTATATCAGTAGGAAGCCTATATCACTTATCAAAAATACTAAATGTACACATAACAGAATTATTAAAAGATTTACCATAAAGAAAAAAACATCAGCCTGATGTTTTTTTAAATGCTAGAAACTTTTTAGTTTTAACACTTGAATAAATATACTTATATGTTCCTGATACAAGCTGACCTATATATGTACAAAAACCAGTTGGTAAAAATGAACATAAAAATCTTAGAATTCTACAAAACACATATGCAAAATTATGTTTTTTATTATTATCTTTTATTTGTAAATAATCCCATTTAATAAAAGCAGGTACATTTAAAACCATATCTATAATTTGTACTACAAATATAATAATATATATTTTCAAATCTGGTTTATAAAACCAGTACAAACTAAAGTTCATTATTAACATGGACAACATAAGTAATAAAAGTAACTTGTATGCATCTTTTAATGATTTCTTATAATCAAAATTATCTTTTGAAATATCAATTTTAGCTGATGTACTAATACTATTTAACATATCCCACTGTGTATCAGATGTAATGCTATCAAAATTTATAGCATTTAAATATTCCTTTCCAAAAGAAACAACATTCTGTATACCTGTTAGATAAATTAAAAGCATTCCAACATTTCCCCAAATTTTAAAAGAAACATTCTTAATGTTCTTCTTAATACTTAAATTTAATTTAACAAATTTAAAATTCTTACTAAAACAATAAAAAATAAAAATCATATCTATTATAACAGTTAACAAAACAGCAAAATAATTTTTAAATATTATTGAAAACACTATAACAGAAACTAAATTAATTACATTAAATTTCATATTTACTTTATTAGACAAAGAATTCTTACTTTCATAATAAAGTTTTTGTGATATAAGTTGCATTAAAAATCCAAAGAACATTAAAAATACTGAATAAATAGTATAAGTATGATAAATACTTGTCTCTAAATTAAAGAATAAAATATACCTATCAATATTTAGAACTAATAAAATTGTAATCAAAAAGACAAAGACCCCTCCAAATAACATATTTGATTTAACTACACATTTATCATCATTTTTACTATCAGTTATATTTGGACCAACTGAAAAAATTTCAGTAAAAATCATATAAAAAAATTGCAAAGGATAAGTTATAATAAGAACATTTGATATTTCTTTATCCACTATAAAACCAAGAGCTATCCAAATTATAATCGGACATATCGACGTCAAAAAAATATCAAAACTAATTTGTAAAAGTCTTTTCATACTCTTCTCCTATCATAAATTTAATCATTTTCTTACCTTAACCTCATCATCATTATTTAAAACACCAATTAATAAACTAGAGTTTTCATCATGATTTCTAATATTACTTAAAACCTCTTCCTCATTAAAATTAGCATAACAATACTTGCACATATGATTACATGTATTATAAGCACCTATATCAACCATTTCTACGCATTTGCATTTCCCACCTTTTCTAGCTGTCCAATTCTTAAACTTTTACCTGTTAAAACATAAGCAAGTTCATGACTTAAACACTCACCCTTATCAAAGCCATACTGAATTAAATCCTCTTCTTCAAAACAAGTTTGAACTTTAATATTATTTTCTCTAGCACTTTTACTAAAATTCTCTCCGATAATTCTATAATCTTCTTCAGTAAATTCTTTAAAATTTAAAGTTTTTTCATTCTTTCTAACATTCTTATAATTATCTATAAAAGAAACTATAATAGTATTTACATAACCATTTAAAAGCTTACAAAGTTTATCAAAAGCTTTAACGTGATAGAAAATATTATACTTATCACTAATAAATATAGGATCATATCTAACATAAACAAAATCTTTACCAAGTATTTTAGCTAACTCTTTAATATCCTTGATAACTAATTTCTTATCCTTAACATTAGATTCAATATCTTTTTTTATAAGGAGTTAATGTAACATAAAAAATAATATTCTTCTTTATCTCACTTAAATATGGAATAATTGGCCTTGCATTCTTAGTACAAAAAAGTATTAAGTCTACATCATCAAAACATATTCTACTCACATTTTTAGGATAAAAAGGATTTCTCACATCTACATAGCCTTCCCTATACCTATTCATAAACCATTTACTATAAAAAGCAACTATATCAGTTCTACCACTTACATTCAAAATCATATAATCTAAACTAAAAAACTACTAATAATTAGTAGCTCTTCTCTCTTGATAAGCCTTTCCATGTTTACATACTGGGCACACTTCAAGTGCTTCCTTACTTCTATAAACATGTCCACAATTTCTACATATCCAAATAGTTTCTTCTTCTGAAGAAAATACTAAATTATCTTCTACCTTCCTTAGTAGAGTTAAATATCTCTCTTCGTGTTCCTTTTCAATATCACCAACAAGTCTAAATAACTCAGCTATATCATCAAAACCTTCTTCTTTAGCAGTTTCACTAAACTCTTTATACATATCAGTCCACTCATAGTTTTCACCATTTGCAGCATCCTTTAAATTTTCACTAGTACTTGGAACCTTACCATCATGTAAAAGTTTAAACCACATCTTAGCATGTTCCTTTTCATTACCAGCAGTCTCTTCAAAAATACTTGCTATCTGTTCATAGCCTTCCTTCTTCGCTTGACTAGCATAAAAAGTATATTTATTTCTTGCCTGACTCTCTCCTGCAAAAGCAGTCATTAAATTCTTCTCTGTTTTACTTCCTTTTAATTCCATAACTTACCTCTCTTTCATTCATAATTATATCAAAATAAGTTATGAAAATAAAGACGAAAGAATAAAATTTTATAAAGTGGTGAGGTTATGGAAGATTTATTTAACTTAAACCCAAAAGTGTCAACAGCAATATGTGTACTTATTGGTTACTTATTAATTGATGACTTCACTGCAAACGAACAAAACGTAATAGGCAACTGGCTTATGCTAATAAGCCAGTTAATAATAACTAACTCTGCAAGTCAAGGTTTAATAGAAAGAAGAGTTCATGGTACAGTCATGAACATTAACAGTAAAGATGTAAAAAATCTTTATAATCCACTTGAATATAACATAGAATACTTAAGAAAAATACTAAGTGAAGTATACCCAGAAGAAATGAAAGCAGTTTTTGCTTCACTACGTAATGAAATAGATAAAATGGAAGACAAATATGGTGGACTTTATAACTAAAGTTCACCATATTCCTTTTTAGCATCAAGATATGCTTTATTAATTTTTTCTTCACTTGCTGTTTCTAAACTATACCACCCACTTTTAAACATAAAATCAAAAATATCTCTTCCTAGTCCTTTACTTTCCTTAAACAAAGTAAAAACCTTTCTAAATAAAACCTTATTACTCATCTCGTTTAAAGCTGTGCTATAACTATTACTCATATTCTTTTCATAAAGAAGTAAATCATTTAAAATATCGACTTCATTAATTTCCTTTGTTTTCTTAACTTCCTTTTTCTTATTCTCTATCTTAGACATAACTCCTCCTATTTTAAAATATCCATAATCTTTTCATATTGACTCTTGTGTACTTTAATAACTTTCTCTATAAGTTTCTTAGCATCTTCATCAGTTATAACTTCCATAAAAAAGTTTGCTTTCTTGACTAAAACAAAATTCCATTTAAGCATATCTTTAATGTAATCCAAATCCTTAGTAGAAATTATATTAGGTACTTCATTCATACTTATCACTCCCATTTGTATTATTAACAATTTTATCTATAAATACTTACCAATATTTACATACATATTTAATTAAAATTCTCATATAATATTAATGTTTAATTATTTAAACAAATTTAGCACTCACGCTTGACAAGTGCTAACAATAGTAGTATAATCATAATCGTAAGGAGATGAATATTATGAGTTTATTACCAGGAAGATTTTATTTAGATGATTTCTTTAATGATTTTGAGCCAGAAAAAAAATTAATGAACATGAACTGTGATATTTATGAAAAGGATGGAATTTACAACATAGAAATGGACATTCCAGGCTTCGATAAAAAAGATGTTAAAATTGAAGTTGAAGATGGTTATCTTACAGTTTCTGCTAAAAAGAGTGAGAAACATGAAGACAAAGATAAACATTACATTAAAAGAGAAAGATATTCTGGTTCATTTAAAAGACAATTCTATATTGGTGATGTAAATCATGAAGACATCAAAGCTGAATTTAAAGATGGAACTCTTAACATAACAGTTCCAGAAGCACCTAAGAAAGATAATAAAAAACTAATTAATATAAACTAAAAAAGGGAAATCAAAATTTCCTTTTTTTATTACTATTTCTTTAAACTTTCTTTTTTCTCTAATTCCTTATAAGCAACCTTACCTAAATTCGTTCTAGGTAAACTTTGAACCACCTCATATTCATAAGGCTGGCTATACTTTGCTAAATATTCACTAGTTAATTTTTTAACTTCTCTTATAACTTTTTCCTTATTTACATCATCACTTATTAAAGTAATAAATGCTTTTGCAACTTCATTTTTATAAGGATGAGGTTTCCCTATTACACATACTTCATTAACTAGAGGATGTTTCCTAATTATACTTTCAATATGAGATGGATAAAGATTATAACCATTAGAAATAATAACTCTTTTAAGCCTTTGAGCAAAATAAACAAAGCCTTTCTCATCCATTCTTCCTAAATCTCCAGTATGAAGCCATACCTTTCCTTTTTTATCTTTCTCTAAAACCTTTTTAGTTTCCTCTTCATCATTTAAATAACCTATCATAACATTAGGCCCACTTATACAAATTTCTCCCACTTCATTTAAAGGCACTTCTTCTAAAGTTCCGGGTTTAGTTATCTTATAAAAACAATCTTGACATGGCACTCCTATACTACCTTCCATTTGTACCTTTCTAGGTAGTAATGCACTTGCGCCAGCACCCTCAGTAAGTCCATAACCTGGTCTAACAGTTGCCATGCTATTGTGCTCTTTCATAAAAAGATCAACTTTCTTCTTAAGTTCAGGATTAACCGTATCTCCGCCAGTTATAATATCTTTCACAAAAGATAAATCAATATCATTTAGTATAGGATCATTTATCATATTATCTAGAAGTGTTGGAACACCAACTATAAAATTAGGTTTATATTGTTTTATAAGTCTACCAAAAGCCTTATAATTAAAAACCGGTATAAGAGTGCACTTAACACCATATACAAGTGGAGTATGCACACAAACATCTAAACCAAAAGCATGAAAAATGGGCATAATTGTTAAAACTGTATCCCCTGGTCCAGCTGGCATTATCATTGAACCAGTCTGAAGTGTAGCAGCATTAAAATTATTATTAGATAAAACAATACCTTTACTTTCTCCGGTTGTTCCACCACTATATAAAATAACCGCAGGATCGCTAGCTTTTCTCTTAACCTTATATTTACCATCGAACATATATCCAAAATCAATAAAATTACTAAAAGAGAAAATATTTTCTTCATCATAATTAACTTTAACTTTCTTCTGGGTCAAATTATATGCAAGCCTAGTAACCCTATTCATCTTTTCACTTACAGACATAACAACCACTTTTACTGAAGTACCTTTAAGAATATTATAAACTTTAGGATAAGCAATATCTACAGTAAAAACAAGTTTACTATTAGATATATTTATATAGTGTTCAATTTCCTTTTCCGCACTAAGTGGATGAACCATATTGCTAACCCCACCAACCATATTAATAGCATAAAACAGTACTATCGCTTGAGGCATATTAGGAGAAATAATAGTAACTCTATCTCCTTCTTTAACACCAAAAGCTTTTAAACTTCTAGCACTTTCCTCAATTTCATAAATTAATCTCTTAAAAGTAATAGAAGATCCATAGTATTCATACGCAAGACTACTAGGATTTCTATTTGCACTTTCATTTACCATTTCCCAAAGCATTTTATCAGGATAATTAATACTTTTAGGAACTCCTTCATCATAAAACTCAGTCCAAGGAGCATTAATACTTAAATTTTGTTGTTTCTTTAATTTTATCATTTACATTCCCCTCTAAACATTTTGGATTATTTAAAATATCTTGCATAAGTTTTACCGACTTAACAAAATATACACCATCAGCTATTCTCTCATCTATGTTAATACCAGCCTCGGCATATTTCCTTCCATTTTCTTCCCTAATTTCTCCAAATGTGGCAAGAATAGAACTAGTACCAAAATCAGTTAAATTATGATAAATCGCACTACTTTTAATACTTCCCAAATTACTAACTATACACGTACTATAATAAAGATTATCATTAATTAAACTTTTAGGTAATAAATCATGTCTATCCATATATTTAACTACTTTAACCACTAAACTAATTAAAAAACTAGGTAACTTACCAATAATATTCATAATACTATTAGTTCCTTCTTCCTTGGCATTTCTAACATCACTAACAGCTTTTAAAGTTTTTTCTTTAATACTAAACAAATTATCCTCTGGATCTATCTTAATAACTTTTAAAATTTCTTTAGAAGTATCTTCATAATTCACTTTAGCAGTAAAAGCAATCAAAACATCATTTCTATCATAATATTTCTTATTAACAATAAACCTATTAAGTAAAGGTCTATTATAAATAGTCTTAGCAATTAAAGTAATAAACAAATGAAAATAAGTTAAATCATTATCCTTAAGCTTCATATCTTCATAATACTTAACAAGTTCAGTAACATCTAATTTCTGATTAATAAAAACATCACTATCACACCTATTAGGTTTAATATAGGGCATCAAAACATGCATTGCATCAATATCTTTTACTCTCTTACCATCTCTTCTATTCATTTTACTCTTCTCTTTCTATGTTCAACTTTATAAAGAACTTTTAAAATTAATTTAATAGGAAGAAACTTACCAGCAATATATCCTAGTTTAACATCCAACCCTGGCACTATAATAAGCTTCTTTTTAAACATCTTTCTTATAGCATAACTTCCTACAAATTCACTAGTCTTACTATTTATACTAAAGTGTCCCCCAGCTACATTATTAAAATTAGTATCAACCGGTCCAGGACAAAGTACACTTATACTTACCTTAGAACCATTTCTTCTAAGTTCTTCATAAATTCCAAGTGAATAGCTTCTAACATAACTTTTAGTAGCATAATAAGTTCCAAGAAGTGGTCCACCTGGTAAAAGTCCTGCAATACTTGCAACATTCATAATATAATTATTACCATCCATATATTTTAAGCATGTCTTTGTAATTTTATGCAAACTTTTTACATTAACTTCTAACATTTCCATTTCTCTTTCCAAAGTAACTTCTTTATAATTTCCAAAAGCACCAAAGCCAGCATCATTTATAACAACCTCGGGTTTCTCCTTTAAAATAAACTTAAGTAACCCATCCACTTCATCACTTTTACTTAAATCACATAAATAAATAGATGACCTTTCTAAAGTCTTACTTACTTTCTCTAGCCTAACCTTATCCTTTGAAACAAGAATAACCTCGTGTCCAAGTTTAGATAAACACTTTGCCATTTCTTTTCCAATTCCACTAGATGCTCCTGTAACTAAACATTTCATATCTTGTTCACCTGCCTATAATAATTATATCAATTAAATAAAAAAAATAAAAGAAAAACAAAGAAAATCTATAAATCTTTATCATAAAACATAACAAATACTTAAATACAAAAAATAAGTATTTCTAATTTTCTTATGAGGCTTAAAATTCTAGGTGGTCTACTATCCCTTATACATTCATCAAACTCTAAAAAATATTACTATTACTCTTTTTATATTCATAAAAATATAAACGACAACAATTATTATACTCGAATATAATATAGTAACAAAAGATAACAAAAAACAATAGACAATTATCACATTTTATGGTTAAATAAAGTTAGGGTGGTAGTATGAAAAAACAATTGCTTGATTACATTTACAGTGATAATTTTAAAGAAATATCTTATAATGGAGTAAAAAAATATCTAGGAGTTAGCAGAAAACATTTAGATAATGAAGTTAAAAAAATGCTTTTTGAATTTGAATTAGAAGGTCTTTTGTATGAAGATAAAGATGGCTTATACAAGAAGTTTCCCTCTAATTTTTTCGTATCAGAAATATCTTCAACTGGAAAAGGAACTAAATACATAACTATAAATGATAAAAAAATATTAATGAAAGAAAATAACTTAAAAGGCGCTCTTCCATATGACAAAGTAATAATAAGTAACAAAGATGGAAAATACAAAGTAGAAAAAATACTAATAAGAAGATTACCAAAAGTAGTATGTGAAGTTAGATTAAATGATGAAAACAAAAAATATTTACATCCAATAAAAACAAATAACTCTCTTAAAATAACAATAGGTACAAAAAACATGAAAAAACTAGTACCAGGACAAAGAGTATTAATAGAAACAACAACAGAAGAATATGGAGATATGTATGTTGGCAAATACATAAAAACAATAGGTAATATAAACGACCCAGATATTGATTTTAAAACAATCGCGTATAACTATGGCTTTAATTTAGAATTTCCAGAAGAAGTATTAGAAGAAGTAAAAAAACTTAAAACAGAAGTAACTGAAGAAGATTTAGTTGGAAGAGTTGACTTAAGAAATGAAAAGATTTTTACAATAGACGGAATAGATTGTAAAGACATGGATGATGCAGTATCAATTAAAAAAGATGATGAAGGAAACTATATATTAGGAGTCCACATTGCGCATGTATCACACTATGTAAAACCATCTTCAGAAATATTTAAAGAAGCAACAAGAAGAACCACAAGTGCATATTTCCCAGAGTCAGTAATTCCAATGTTACCTTTTGAACTATCTAATGGAATATGTAGTTTAAATGAAAAAGTAGATAGACTAACTAGAACAGTTGAAATTAAATTTAATCCTGTAGGAAAAATAATAGATTACAAAATATATAAATCAGTAATAAATTCAAAAAAGAAAATGAACTATGATGATGTAACAAAAGTAATAACAAACAAAGAAATACCTAAAGGTTATGAGCCATTTGTAAAAGACTTAAAACTAATGCATGAATTATCTAAAAAACTAAGTACAATTAAAAACGAAAGAGGTTACATAGGTTTAAACAGTGAAGAATTAAAATTCAAATTAGATGCACTAAATAACACAGAAGAAATAAAAGTAGAAGAAAACCTAGAAAGTCATGAACTAATAGAAAACTTTATGTTATCAGCTAATGAACTGGTTACAACTATATTTAGTTTACCATTTGTATATAGATGTCATAGCTATCCAAGTGAATACAAAATAAATGAACTCTTAATAAAACTAAAAGAATTAGGATATCATACTAAAAACTTAAAAAATATGAAAACATCATTTTTAATTCAAAGACTACTAAAGGATTTCAAAGGAACCGAAGAATTTTTAGTAATATCAGAAATAATACTAAGAAGTCTAAAACTAGCTTACTATGATGTAGAAAACATTGGTCACTTTGGACTAGCACTTGAAAGCTACACACATTATACTAGTCCTATTAGAAGGTTACCAGACTTACTTGTACACCACTTGCTTGACATCTATGAAACAGAAGAATTAGATTTAGAAAAATTAGAAGAAATAAACAAAATACTTAAAACTTTATGTGAAAAATCTTCATTCATGGAAAGACAAGCTGATAAAGCAGAATATGAAGCAGATAAATTACAAGTAATAAATTACATAAAAAATCATATAAATGAAGAAAGAATAGGTTTCATAGAAGACATAAATGAAAATAACATACATGTAAGAGTTCCAGGTTTAATGGACGGAGTTGTTTCTTATGAAAACATGCCAGAACAAACAAGAATGACAGAAAAAGGCAAAATAAAAGGTTTAACTACTGGTAGAACCTATAAAGTAGGTCACAAAGTACTATTAAATGTACTAAATGCATCATACGTTGACAACACTATTTATTATAGCTTAGTAGATAATTTAACAATAACAGAAAGTGAAACAAAAAAATTAACAAAAACATTATAGGTGAAGTATGGAAGAAAAAAGAATATTTGGAAAAGGAGTTTGTTTTACAAAACTATTTATAATCTTCTTAATAGGATCTCTATTTGGTAACTATTACGAAATGATTTTAAACTTAGTAAGACACTACTTAAAAGATGGAAGCATATTCTGGGAAGTAAGAAGAGGCTTAATATACTTTCCACTTAGCCCAGTATATGGTTTTGGAGCAGTAATAATGACTTATTTCCTAGCAGAAAAAAACTATAAATGGTATCAAATACTAGCTTATGGTTCTCTTTTAGGTGGTGCAGTTGAATACATAATAAGTTTCCTTCAAGAAACATTTACTGGCACAACATCATGGAACTATGTAAACAAAGTATTAGACATAAATGGAAGAACAACAATCCCAATAATGCTCTTATGGGGAATAATATGTTTAGTATTTGTAAAAATAGTCTATCCATTTCTAAGTAAACTAATAGAAAAAATACCTTATGAAATAGGAACAAAAATAACAAAAATACTTGTAATAATAATAGCAATTGATATGTTTATATCATTTGGAGCAGTAATAAGGCAAAACCTAAGAAGAAACAACATCCCACCTTACTCTCCACTTGGTACTTTCTTTGATAAAGCTTATACTGATGAAAGACTAAAAAAAGCATATCCAAACATGAAAGTGAGAAAATAAAATGATAGCAAATGCACTAATAATACTAGGGTTAATCTTATTAATATCAAAATTCTTAGTAAGATTTTACAAAGGAGTATTACCTCAAAAACAAAAAGAAGCAAATAACTTTTCAATATTAATTCCAGCAAGAAATGAAAGTAATGTAATAGAAGACCTATTAATTAGCATAAAAAATCAAAGTGAAAAAATTAACTTTGAAAATGTGTACATAATAATAGAAAACAAAAGTGACAAAACAATTAAAATTGCTAAAAAATATAATGCTAATATAATTATAAGAGAAAAGTTAAATCTAAAAAGAAAAGGTTATGCATTAATGGAAGCAATAGAAAAAATAACAGAAGAAAAAATATATGATGCTTACTTTATATTTGATGCAGACAACATATTAGATAAAGACTACCTAAAAGAAATGAAAAAAACATATTTAGAAGGATATTCTATTGGAATAGGAAAAAGAAAAATCAAAAACAAAACAAATAGCATAGCTATTTCAAGTCAATTAATATTCACTCTAATAAATGACTTATCTAATAAAAATAGGAACAAATATAATGTAAATGCAAATGCTTCTGGAACAGGTTTTTACATAAGCGGTAAAATAATAAATAAACTGAAAACATATCCGTTTCATTCACTAACAGAAGACTATGAAATATCTCTATACGCAGTAATAAACAACCTAACAACTAAATATAATGAAAAAGCTATATACTATGATGAACAACCAACAGACTATAAAACATATTTTAATCAAAGAACAAGATGGGTTAAAGGTTACTTTGAAACAAGAAAAATATACACAAAAGACTTAATAAAAAAATTAAAACTTGATAATAAAAACTATAAATCTGTATATACTTCACTAATAGGAGTATATGATTTAATACTAATACTAATAGGTTTACTAATAAAATGCTATAAATACCCCTTAGAAATAATACTAGCAGTATACACAGCATTAATAATATTTACAATATTACTTCTATATAAAGAAAACATAAATATTAATAAAACATTATACTTAAAAGTATTACTAATAAACCCTTTACTACTTCTAACATACATACCATGTCTAATAAAATCAATATTTAAAAAAGACATTGAATGGACAGTAATACAGCATAAAGAGAAACTTGACTAGTTTCTCTTTTTATTGGATTAACCACTTTTTTAAATAAACATAATCATAAATAGTGGATAATGCTCAATATTAAACTCATCAACATAAACATTACTACCTTTTTCAAGTTTAATATATCTAGAAACAGTTTTATAATTTTCAATTATAGATTTTAAAGATTTAGCTTGCTTATTATTACCAGATTTAACTTCTAAAGCAGTTACTTTCCCATCAATATTCAAAATAAAATCTATTTCAAGTTTACTCATCTTTTGAAAATACATAACCTTATCATATCTAGTTTTAATTTCTTCAGCACAAACATTTTCCAAAATAGCACCTTCATTAATATATAAATTTTCATTTAAAATATCCTTTTGTACACCTTGTTCAAACATAGAAATCAAAAGTCCTGTATCTCTTACATATATTTTAAAACTATTTTCTATTACATTAGAAACAAGTGGTGAAACAGGCTCTGTTAAATTATTACACACATTAATTATTCCTGCATCTCTTAACCACTCCAAACTTGAAAAATACTTTCTTTCTCCCTCATTAGGATTTGCACTAATAATATCTTTATATAAAAACTTTTTATTCGCTTTAGTTAATTGTGAAGGAATACTATCAAAACAGTTAATTATTTTTTGTTTGCTTGTATCACTAGCATACTTTAATATATCCATTTTATAATTCTCAATAATACCTTTTTGTAATTCTAAAACATTTATTAAACTGTTTATTTGAATATAAGTATTAACAATTTTAGGCATTCCACCAACAAGTAAATACATTTTAAAATACTCCTCAAATTGTTTAAGAACATACTGATCAAGTGGCAAAAGATTATTAAATGAATTTCTAGCAACATCTATTATCTCTTCCTTAACACCTATAGCCCATAAAAATTCTTCAAAGTATAGTGGATACATATCTATAATTCTTTCATAACTTACTGGATATGAACTAATTTATAACACTTCAAACTAAAAAATACAAGTTTTTCCCACGACTTTTTAAATTATAAGAAAAAATGGAACTAATTTTTACCTTTTTTAGTTCCAATTTTTTCTCCACATTTAACAATAGTTTCAATATTTCTAACAGAATTATTTAAAATATCTTTATCCAAAGATATTTTATTCTTTTCAAAAGCAAGCACTATAGTAGAGCCTCCAAATAAGAACATACCTTTTTCTTCTCCTTTTTTAAAAGAATAATCTTCATGTAAATTCTTAATCTTTCCAACCATAACTGCACCTACTTCAACTTCTAAAACATCCCCAAAATTATCAGTATGCAAAATAGTATATTCTCTTGAATTTCTCTTAAACACCTTACATTTTCTATAAGCAATAGGTCTAACAGTATTTAACACTCCCCTTACAAAGATATTCTTATCTTGATAACCATTATCAATATAATGATATCTATGATAATCATCTTTACATAACCTAAAAACTAAAAAATAACCATCAATAAATTTCTTATAAACTTCATCATCATTTACAAGATCCTTTAAACTATAAAAAGACTCTTTAATCTCAAAACAAGAAAACTCATTAATATCATAAACAGTTAACTTAGCATCACATGGACTAACTAAAATATTACTGTCACTTTCAAAACTAATATTCTTCTTTTTTCTAACAAAAAAGTCATTAAAAGACTTATACTTCTTACTTTCAAATAAACTCATATCAATATTATTTTTCTTAATAAATGGTTTAATCATAAACTTAGAAACCCTTAAACTAAGAAAAAGTCCAACTACTTTAGAAAAAATAGGTAAAGAAATAATCTTAGTTAGAAATCTTCCAACAATAGTTCCATAAAAGAAACTAACTGCTTTCCCTTCCTTATCATAATCCAAATTATTCTCCCTATCTTTATTAACATATAACATACTACTACTCCTCATCAATAAAAAGTTTAACAATATTCTTACTAGGAACTCTCATATTAATCTCTTTATTAATTCTAAAATTAAAACTCTTAGTATTATGTTTAAACTCTTCTCCATCAATAACCCAGCTAGGTGGTACTTTATCAAAAACAACCTTAAAATTATTAGTTTTAAAGTATTCTAGTCCAGGCATATTTCTAACCTTACCAGTTAGAACTTTATTAGCTAAGAAAAATAGTTCAGGCTTTTTCTTAGCACTAATTAAAATAACTTCAAACTTATTATCATTTAGCTTAACATCTTCATAAATATTAGAAATACCACCCATTCTACTTGTATTAGTAATAAATATAAAAGAATAAGTCCCACTTTTCTTAGTGCCATCTACTTCATAAGTTAAATCAAATAACTGTACTTTATCTCTTAAAGCGTGAATAGCACTAAAAACATATGCAAGTCTTCCATATTTTTTCTTAAAACTTCTTGGTGTACTATAACTTACATCAACATAACTACCTAAACAAGCTACATAAACAAATGGTGTATCATTTAGCATACAAACATCAATATTCTTGTTAGTACCATTTATTACCATCTGAGCATTAACAAGTAATTTTTTAGTAAAACCATACATAGTACCAACATCATTCATAGTACCAACAGGTAACTGACTAATAAGAAGTTTCTTCTCTCTCTTTAAATTACCAGTAATACCTTCATTTAAAGTACCATCTCCACCAGCTAAAATAACTAAATCAATATCGTCACTTAAATTCTTAACAATATCAGTAGCATCCTTAGCCTTCTTAGTAGGACACATTAAAGCCTCATACCCATTAGCCATTAAAACACCAGGTAAATCTTTAATATTCTTTTTATCAATAGGTCTTCCACTTTCAGGATTAAAAATAACTGCACATTTCTTCATATCTCATCACATAGTAATTATACAATAAAATAATAATTTAATCAATCTTTACAAAACCCCATAAAATAAGGCAAAAACCTTCTATCTGCACGTTTTTACATTGTTTTCCGTGCAATTTGCACGTTTTTACAAGGTTTTTTCATGCATTTTGCACATTTTTGCATAGTTTTTATCTTAAAAATTTTTTTAAATATAAAAAATACTCTAGTCTACTTTTCAAACTAGAGTATTTTATTTTGTAAGTTTGTCAACACTCTGAAAAATATTTAATATATTTTGTTATATATTTATATAATAACAAAAAAGAATTAAAATATATGTCGTTTTATGTATAAAAAATCTATTAGCATTTTGCTAATAGATTTATTCTTCACTACTTGTTTTCCTTGTTCTTTTCTTAGTAGTTACTTCTATTTGACTTTCATCAGTTTCCTCACTAAGTTTTTCCATTTTATTCTTGATTTTAATTAACTTAAATAACTTAAGAATATCATAAATAATAACACCTACTGCTGGAATTAAAATAATAGTAAACCAACCAAACTTACTTGCTAAGAAAAATTGTACTCTTCCTAACTGTGGAATAACCATTTTAGTAACACCAACTATATGATCCTCATCAATTATTTCATTATCATTAACTGGGTTAGCATCTCCTCTAGTTCTAAAAGTATAACCTGTTCCTGTATTATATTTTTCAACTACTCTGTGAGTTATTGGAGTATTCCCAAAATAACTATTAGTACTATAATAAGATAAAATATCTCCAATTTGAATATCCTCAGGATTAGTTTTAACTACAAAAACTACATCATAAACTTGAATATTAGGAGTCATACTAGGACTAATAATAGTATAAAGACCAAAAGGTTGTTTTTCTCCTTTAGCTAAAGCAATTTTATTAACTGCTATATAAGTGATTAACAAAGCACCTATAATACATAAAATAGTCATTATACACCATGAAATAGTTTTTGAAATTGTATATAGAACTCCCCTTTTCTTTCCATTTTTCATATGTTCACCTACTATAATTTATTATATAAAATTTTTTCTTAATATACAAGACTATTATAACTAATTTACATAAATTTTATAAATAAAAATCTTAGGTTTCCTTAAGACTTTCATTTTTACTAAATAAACAACCACAATAATTCTGCCTATACAAGTTATACTTTTTAGATAATTCTATAGATATCTTATATCCTTCCTTCTTTTTAAAATCAGAATATAAATATTTTACTTTAATATCTTCTTCTAACTCTTTACCAATTAAATTAATAACTTCACTATTCTTATGAGGACTAACTGTTAAAGTAGTTCCAAAATATTCAAAGTTTTCTTCTTTAGCCTTTGAAGCTGTTTTAAGTAGTCTTAACTTAAAACATAAAAAACATCTCTTACTTCCTTCTGGTAAATCTTCTAGTCCCTTAACAGTACTTCTATAAATATCATTCTCATAATCAGAATTAATAAATTTAACACCTAGTTCTTTAATTACTTTTAATTGTTCTTCTTTTCTCTTTAAATATTCACTAATAGGTTCTATATTAGGATTATAATAATAAATAGTAATATCAAAGTAATCTATTAATCTTGTAATAACAGCAGTTGAACAAGGTCCACAACAAGAATGTAAAAGCAAAGTAGGTTTTCTACCTTTATTTTCACTTATAATTCTCTCAAGTTCTAAATCATAATTAACTTTCATAAAAACCTACTTTTGCTTTTTAGCATCTTCTTTTTTTCTAAGTTCAGTATTTAAAATTTTCTTTCTTAATCTAAAACCTTTAGGAGTAACTTCAACTAACTCATCTGTATTAATATAATCAAGTGCAATCTCTAAAGTTAATTGTCTAGGTCTCTTTAAAACAACAGTATGATCCTTACTAGCACTTCTAGTATTAGTTAAATTCTTAGCTTTAGTTACATTAACCGCTAAATCATTATCCCTATTATTTTCCCCTACTATCATACCTTCATAAACTTCAGTACCAGGTTCAATAAACATAACGCCTCTATCTTCTAAAGCACCAAGACCATAAGCAGTAGCCTTACCATTTTCCATAGAAACAAGAACTCCTAGCTTTCTCTCTCCAACTGGATTAGGATTAACTGGACCATATTCTTTAAATGTATGATTTATAATTCCATAACCTTTAGTTAGAATTAAAAATTCATTAACAAAACCTATTAATCCACGAGATGGAACTAAATACTCAAGTTTAGTATTATTTTCAAAAGCTTTCATATTAATCATTTGTCCATCACGGGCAGCTAAACTCTCAATAACAGAGCCCACTGCATCTGTAGGTGCTTCAATTAAAACTTCCTCATAAGGTTCACACTTAACACCATCTATTTCTTTAACAATAACTTCTGGTTTAGATACTTGTAGTTCAAAACCTTCTCTTCTCATATTTTCAATTAAAATAGATAAATGAAGTTCTCCCCTACCACTTACTATCCAGTTTTCAGCATCTTTTTGCTCTACTCTTAAAGAAACATCCTTTTCAAGTTCTTTCATTAATCTCTCTTCAATTTTTCTAGCAGTAAGTAGTTTACCTTCCTTACCAGAAAATGGACTAGTATTAACACCAAATGTCATCTTAAGTGTAGGTTCTTCTATTCTAAGAATTGGTAAAGCATCTTCTTTACCTATTTCACAAACAGTTTCTCCAACTGAAATATCAGGTAAACCTGAAATACCAACTATTTCGCCACTAGAAGCACTTTCAATTTCTTCCTTCTTAATACCAGTAAAACCAAATAACTTTTGAACTCTAAATTGTTTAACACTTCCATCTAATCTAACACAAGATACCATTTGACCAGTCTTAACTGTACCATTAGTAATAGTACCTACTCCAATTCTTCCAACATAATCATTATAATCTAGTAGTGCTGGTTGAAATTGTAAAGGAGCATCTTTATCACCTTTAGGTTCTGGAATAGTATTAATAATAGTTTCAAATATTGGTTCCATAGTATGCCTTTGAGTACTTAAATCCTCTTCATAACTACTTGTTCCATTTAAAGCACTAGCATAAATAATTGGAAAATCTATTTGTTCATCATTAGCACCTAAATCAATAAATAACTCAAGTACTTCATCAATAACTTCATTAATTCTTACATTTTCCCTATCAACTTTATTAATTACTACAATTGGTTTCAAATTAGCTTCAAGTGCTTTCTTTAAAACAAATCTAGTTTGAGGCATAGTACCTTCTCTAGCATCAACTAAAAGAATAACACCATCAACCATGTGCATAATTCTTTCAACCTCTCCACCGAAATCAGCATGTCCTGGAGTATCAACTATATTAATTTTATAATCTTTATAATGAACACCAGTAGTCTTAGCTAAAATAGTAATACCTCTTTCTTTTTCTATATCATTAGAGTCCATAACTCTCACATCATGAGTTTCATTTTCTCTAAAAGTCCCACTTTGATTTAAAAGTTCATCTACTAAAGTAGTTTTACCATGATCAACGTGAGCTATAATTGCGACATTTCTTATTTTCATTTCATTCACTTCCCTTAAAAACCTAGTGTATTATATCACTATTCAACCATGTTTGTAAAGAAAAATGTAACAATTTTGTTACATTTCATTAAATGTTTATAACTTATTACTCATAAACATTATTTTATACTTTTTCCATTTACATAAATCTTATAACCATTAAAATCTATATTAGAATTCCTACTATCATCATTATCAATACACCAGAACTCTTATCTAAAGTTAAAGTATTATTTTGGACATCATCATTAATGCAAACGCTTCCCTTAACATCATAAATAGCAAATATCATAAGTACAATTACAATAAAGCACTAATTCACATCAAAATATTTTTCAAATATATCTTAATTATTAATCCTTCTTTCTTAAAACATAATCTCGCACAAATGTATACAAAACATATCAAAAAAATATATTTGCTTTTAAACTATATGTAAAACACTTTTCGACAGATTGTAATCCTTTTGTTCGTCAAATTGTAAAAATGAGTATTACATAATACTCATTTTATTTATTTGTATAATTATAATAGTTCATCTCTGCTATCTCATTACTAACTTCCTCTAAATCTTCTAAATCACTTTCATAGTTTAATATTTCTTCTATTTCAAATAATAAACTATTTAAAGAAGCGTGTTTACTATAATCAATACCATATTTATTTAATACTTCTATCCAAGAATCTTTAAGTAATAAACCATTACTTCTTTTCTTAAGAAAATCTTCTTTAATATTTATATCTTCAATATTTATTTCTTTACCATTTATTATCATTAAAGCTCATAGCCCCATTCTACTTCCATAAGATCATAATACTTCATTAAATCTTCATTTCTAATAAACAAATCTCTCATACTAAATCTCTCTGCAAATTTATATCCAATTTTTTTAAAATATCCATTACTAATAATCATTAAAGAAGTATCTATCTCATATAACTTATCATCTATAGAAGCTTCAACATACCAGTGCCCTCCATTTTTAGAACCAATTGTACCTTTAAAATATTTATTATAACAGTATACTGCTTTTACATCATATCCAAGTTGATCTAAAAGCATAACAAGTTCATAAGTACACGTTTTACACCTTCCACTAGTTAAATCTTTTAAAAACAAATCTTTAAAAACAAAAACATCTTTACCCATTCTAATAGGAGTCTTATCTTTTTCAATAATATTCCATATTACATCATCAAAATTACTTATTTTTCCTTCATTCATTAACTTATTAAACAACAAATTAAATTCTTTATTGCTTTCTAATAAGTCATTTCTAAATTTATAATTCATATTATCCCCTCATCTAAATTATATAATTATTTAATAATTTAATCAATATAAAAAGGAGTATCTAACTCCTAATTAACTAACATGTATGGATTAGTTTTAGTACCAGAGCCATTTACAAGTGCATCTTTCGATAAAGCCATAACTGGAGAATAAGCACCTGAATTTATAACGTAATTACCACTGTGAGCACAGCCATTTGCTTCTACACCAAACGAAAGATTAGCTCGAGAAGCTGATGGCCCTATAAACCTTTGCCATTGATTATTTCCTTGAAATAACCAGTTATTATTATGACATAATGTAGTTTCATCATAATTGTATGGTTTAACAGTTCTTGCACAGTCACTTGCTAACACCCCATATCCATAGTCACTTGAATAAATTAATCCTACACTTCCTATAAATAAAGTTGAATTATTATAGCTGTCTGATGCAGTTTTACCAGGTGTATTTCCTCTTTCCATCAAGTACAATTCTGATGCTGTAAGTGAGCTGGATGAATCTGATGTTCCTAGATATATCTTAAAGTTAACGGTATAACTATAGTTAGTTAAGTTGTACACGTTTGACAAACTACTATACATTGTTGTATTTGGAAAATGGTTTGTATTCTTTTCATCATATGCCATAGTTGGATAACTCCCCTGTTCATAATGTCTTCTTACTCTTATTACTTCTTCTCCATTGACCCCATCATTAAATACACCAATTATTCTCCATAACTCTTTTTCATTAGTACTTTTATTAGTCATGTATATATAGTTACTTGGATCAGTTCCTTCATATCTGTATCCATTCTCATTATATACTCCATTTGTATGACTAGTTGCATATGATTTTATTGTTTCCGATAAAGTTGGCGGTAAATCTTCTACTTCGTAAGGACTTGCACTACTACCATCCCCACTTTTCCATACTAAATTTCCTTTTAAACTTATAACAGGGCGAACGCCACTTCCATTAAGAACTCCACTGCCATTGAGATTGCCAGGGTCGGAAGAACCGACAACTATAAAAGAATCAGCATTGTAGACGTTCCAAAAGTGAGGTGAAAACAACCACCACCATTCTTTTCCTGTTATACTTGCTCCTGCACTATTTAAATAATACCATGCATATGGACTTGATAAGGCTGCGCCAACTTTTCCTCCGGCATATGCTAATTCATCTGCTGTCATTAGCCCTACTGGATATGTTAGTTTTGCTTCGCTATTGCTTCCTGAAAATGCATCTTTTTTATTTGTACAGTTATATGTTGGCGTTTTATTTTTGTCAAGTCTATCACTTGGTGCATAGTAGAAATTTGTACTTCCTGTATTGAATGTTCCTGCTGTTACTTCGTTCCTATCATTACAATACACTGCATCTTTACTTAAATATTTTGTATAAGCAGATAAATTATTACTATACCAGTTATCTATATATGTTTTTATTGTACTATTATTTGTATTGGTTCTTGCTTTATCTAAATCAACATCCGAGTCCCCATACATATATCCTACATATTTAGGACTATTAAATTCTTTATTAAATGCACTAGCACCTATATATCCTTCTGTCGTATCAGGACTTGTTCCGTGATACAAAAGTCTTACACTTCCATCATGGTTAGTTCTTATTATTCTCCAGTAAAATCCTCCAAACTTAACCCAGTTGTTTTTAGCATTTCCTGCAAAGTAATATACATCTTTTGGAGTGCTACCTGCTATACTTTCTGTACTTTTATATAAAGTCCCTGTATTTGTTTCAGTAAATACTGAACTAAAATCAGTTCTAGTTTTTATAGTTGTGTTATCAGCTAGTAGTCTACCATATATAGTATACCTAAAATTCATAGTACAATAATCTGGCATATGTATATTAGATAAACTAACTTCATTAGTTGCTTTATTATAAGTAGCAATAGTTCCATTCTTACAAGTTATTTTATCTAGTACATAGTTATTTATAAGATCATTAAATTCTTTATTTGTCTTTTCTCCATTTAAAGTATAAGCCTCTATACCTTCAGGTTTAGAAAGCAATCTTTCCACTTTAGATATTTCTTTGTTTTTATCTTCTTTAATATTTTTTATATTAAATGTTAATAAGAATATACTTATTAACATTAAAACTAATATAATATATTTTTTCATAACAACACCACCTACTCGTATTATGAGTATTATAAATCTAGTTTACTCGAAAAGTGAGTAAATGTCAATACTCGTTTTATGAGTATGAGATAATTTTTATAAGGTGAAACATAATGTTAAAATATAGAATTAGGGATTTAAGAGAAGACAAAGATTTACCACAAAGAGAAGTTGCAAAAGTACTAGGTTTATCTCAGCAACAATATAGCAGAGTTGAAAATGAAGAAGCAGAAGTTACCGGAGAATTTTTAGTAAAATTAGCAGACTTTTATAAAGTTAGTATAGATTACATATTAAAATATGAACCAAAAGATAAAGTTAAAGGATAGCTACCCGCTATCCTTTAATATTTTATTCATTACTTAGGTAAATAATCATTCATTATTTTTTAACATAAATTTATTAAAAAAATAAAACTAGTTACTAGCTAGTTTTACTTCAACAACTTTTTCTTTACCATCTCTATTTATTGTAAGTTTGATTGTACTTCCTACTTCATGACTATAAAGCCTATACCTAAATTCTGCAATATCGCTTACTTTATTATCTCCAACCTTTACAATAACATCTTTTGCTTTAAGACCAGCCTTACTTGCAGGACTACCCTTTTCAACTTCCACAACCACTACACCTTCAGTAAGATCTTCATCAAGTCTAATATTAGCATAATATAATTGCATTGTATTACTTGCATTAATCATACTAACACCTATATAAGGTCTAGTAATTTTTCCATTTTCTCTAATACTTTCAGCATACATAACTGCATCTTCAATAGGAATAGCAAATCCAATACCCTCAATAGTGGTTTGAACCACTTTCATACTATTAATTCCAATGACTTCTCCATTAATATTACAAAGAGGACCACCACTGTTACCTGGATTAATAGCTGCATCCGTTTGCATAACATTCATTATCCAGTCAGCACTTGAACCATTAACACTCACACTAACGAGTCTATCTTTTCCACTTAAAATACCTTTTGTAACAGTACCTTTAAAATCTATTCCCATTGGACTACCAATAGTAAAAACAGTATCTCCTACTTTAACATCACTACTTTTTCCAATTGTTGCAACACCCAAAACGCTATCTTTATCTACTTTTAAAACAGCAATATCAGCATATTCATCACTTCCTACTACCTCAGCAGTAGTTTCACTATTATTATTAAATGTTATCTTTATAGTTTTAGCACCATCAATCACATGATGATTAGTCATAATATAAGCATTCTTACCATCAGTATCATAAACAAATCCAGTACCTGTACCAATTAAAGTATTTTTGTTATAAGTCTGCACAACTACAACTGAATCCTCTACTTTAGAAACAGACTCGCTAATTCCTGTATCAGTAATATTTACATTCTTTTCAGTAATAGTCTTAACAACTTCATTAGGGTAATAGTGCATCAATAAATAAATACCACCTACACTAACCATCACACTCACTAAAACAGTCAAAACATAACTTAAAATTCTTCTCATTTTACCTCCTATTCAATATACATAATATCTTTATAATTGAGAGGGAATCCCATTCTTTCAGTAACATCTTCTATTTTAATACTTGAAATTTTACCAGATAATCTATCAAGTTCATAATTAATTTCATTCATCATCATCTTAAAATCAACATCAGTAAGTAACCTTTTAAGAATAATTATCAGAGCAAAAATATCATTCTTACCATTAGTATACCCATCAATATTCTTATCAATATTTAAAATACTATGATACTTTGTATCAGGTATTTCTCTTTGTGTAAAATGATCAAACACAATATCCTCATGAGCACACAAATTCCTATAATTTGCTAGTATTGGTAAATAAACTTCCAACTCTTCTGGAAGAACTTTATAAATATTAGCAACGCTTTCCTTATCTCCATATTTAAGAATACTATACATCTCACTCATAAGACCAAAACTAATTACTTTAATTCCTATCCATAAAGGAATATACCCATAATTATCCATATAGTGACTAGTCGCACCATGTTGTTTACCATTAACTCTAAATTGTCTTTTAATCTTTCTAATTAAATCATTTATTTGTCTTATCTTTTCCTTATCATCATCAAAATTACTTACATTTAAATAATCTTTTTCTTTATAACCATAACTCTTACTTAAAGTATAACTCAAAATAGACTTATAGTTATTTTCAACTATTAAAATATTTTTAAATATAATATTTCTAAACATTCTATCGAAAACAAACAAACTATATACTTCTTCAAATGTTGTTCCATCTATGAATTTTCTAGAAGAATCTTTTTTAAGAAAAACATGTCTATATCCCATAATAAAGAAATAATTTTCTCTTAAAAGAACTTCCTTAGCATAATCTACATCACATATAATTAAACCTTTACCTTTTAAAATTTCAATTTGTTCATCTATTGTTTTAAAAACTTTTGCTGTCACTCTCAATCACCTAGTGTAATTGTATCATAAACAAAAACATTCTTCCACTATTTTCACAAACTTTTCTTTTTTTATTCAGAAGGCATTATTAAAGCACAAATAAAATATGCAAGTAATCCAGATCCTGCCCATAAAGATGCAAATACCCATATCACCCTGACTAAAACTACATCAATATCAAAATATTCAGCTAAGCCTGAACATACCCCACATATCATCTTTCCATCACTAACTCTATGTAAATGTTTTCTATTAATTTTCTTCATAATACTTCCTTCTTTCTAATCTAATTCTATCACATTTATTTAAAACTTAGCAAATTAAAAAAACTTATTTCTATAACATCTCCATATTTTTTTCTAAATTATTAAAAACTTTAGCTAAATGAAAACCATCAACAAAAGTATGACTAACTGTTATATTAAGAGACATCATATACCTATTATTTTCTAAAGTATACCTCCCCCAGCATATTCTAGGAACACTTAAACTCGATTTATCTTCTGGTATAGGATGAGTAACTGAATTAAAATCTATCCAAGGTAGTGATGTAATATAAAAGTAGTCCCATCTTTTACTTTCATTATAATCCGTATCCTTTAAAACTTCTTCATTCTTAGCAATATCAATAAGTTTCTTACTTTCATTATAAAACTTATCAAATTCTTCATAATAAATAAGATTTACATTTTCAAAAACTTCATTCCTTGTCATAACAGTAACAGCAGGATTTATTTTATCAAAAATGACAGGTTTATCATTAACAAATCTCATTCTCATTTCTTTAACTTCATTCATACTCTTAGTAATTAAATACAAAAAAACAATAAAGAAAGACAAATTATTATCTTTAGAATAATTAACTACATTACTAACATCTATTCTAACATTTATTCCATAAGTAGGATTACTAAAACTATCAAACCACTCATAAATTTTCTTTCTATCTAGATTTAAAATATCTACTTCCTTCATAACTAACCTCAGTACAAGTATAGCAAAAATTAAATAAATTAACAAGAAAAAACACTTTGCAATTTGCAAAGTATTTTTTACTATCTCTTACTAAATTGTGGTGCTCTTCTTGCTTTCTTAAGACCGTATTTCTTACGTTCCTTAATTCTAGCATCCCTAGTAATCATACCAGCACCTTTAAGTGTAGGTCTATAACCTTCACTATTAACTTCTAAAAGTGCTCTTGCAATTCCAAGTCTAATAGCACCAGTTTGACCACTGAAACCTCCACCTTTAACAGTAACATCAATATCAAAACTATCAAGTGTTCCAGTTAATTCTAAAGGTTGTTTTAAATCCATAACTAAAGTTTCATAAGGCATATATTCATTAACAGGTACTCCATTAACAACAATATTACCTTTACCACTTTTCATACTTACTTGAGCTACACTTCTTTTTCTTCTTCCTGTAGCTGTATAAACTTTTTTATCTGCCATAAGTTCCTCCTATAATTCTATCTTTTCAGGTTTTTGAGCTTCATGATTATGATTTTCTCCTTCATAAACAAATAATTTCCTATACATTTGTCTACCAAGTCTATTTTTAGGAAGCATTCCTTTAACAGCTCTTTCAACCATTTCTACTGGATATTTTTCTTTCATAACTTTAGCAGTTCTTTCTCTTAAACCACCTGGATATCCACTATGATTGTAATATACTTTCTTATTTAATTTGTCACCAGTAAGATTAACTTTACCAGCATTTACTATAATAACTGCATCCCCACAATTTACATGAGGTGTGAAAGTTACTTTATGTTTTCCACGTAAAATATGTGCAGCTGTAGTTGCAACTTTACCTAAAGTTACATCTTTAGCATCAATAACATAAAATTTAGTGTTAACATCTTCTTTTCTTAACATAAATGTTTTCATAATATTCTCCTTCTAAATTTCTACCTTTTCATATAAGACTTCCCACATCCATATAAAAAGATAACTTTTAAAATGTACCAGGTACAATTATACAATAGAATTGATGATAAAATCAAGTCAAAAATGCATAAAAAAGCACATTTTTGTCATAAAATTAACTATAAAAGACAAAAAAACTTAATATTGACAAATAAATCATAAAATATTAAAATTATATTAGGTAGAAGAATAATAAAGTGGAGGAAAAAATGAAAAAAAAATCAAACGGAATAATATACATAATAGTAGTTCTTTTAATTATATCTCTAGCATGTGGTATAATCGGACTATTAAATAGTTTAAACAAAGAAGAAAAGCCAAACAATAACAAAGGTGACTATAAAGTAACTTACAAATACTATATAGATGAAGAGGAAGTAACAACTCCTGTTACCCAGCAAATAGTAAAATTTAATAGTGAAGAATTTGAAGGTGTAGTTGAAGAAAAAGAATTATATAGCTTTGATAAGTATAATTGTACTAATGAAGTAATAGGTTCATGGGATAATGAAAATTGGGAGTTTACTCCTGTATTAACAGCAGATACTACATGTAGACTATACTTTACTAAAAACTTACATGAAGTAACAATTAATACAATTAATGCTAAATTACCAAGTAATAATAATACAGAAAAATTCTTAATTGAAAAAGAAAAAAACAAAATAATAAAACTAGTACCTACAGAGGGATATAAATTTGACAAAATAGAATGTAATAAAAAGCAAAGTGAAAATTCACTTATTGATTTAATAAATTCTAACTTTAATGAGGAAACAAAAGATTTAACACTTTCAAATGTACTATATGATGATGTTTGTACTGTATCATTTAAGATAAATGATTTTACAGCAGAAATAAATGTATCTAATGGTTCAAGCACACTCAAAACACAAAGTGCTAATTATGGTGGAACAGTTACATTTGAAATAACCCCTTCTGAAAATTATGTATTTGATGAAGTCGATTGTACAAATGGTCAAAAAGCAGAATATATAAATGGAGAACTTACAATAAAAGCATTATCAAATAATACATACTGCACAGTACAATTTAAACCACTTAAACATGCAGTTAACTTAGAAGTAATAAATGGAACACTATTAAACAGTTATAGTAGTCCTCAAATGGCTAATGATGGTGGAACAGTAACATTTGGTGTAAGTGCCAACAGTGGATATAAATTAACAGGTGCTACACTTGACTGTGGAAACGATAAAAACATAATATATAATTTCCAAACTGGAGTATTAAAAATAATAGAAGTTAAAAAAGATTTAACTTGTAAACTAACATTACAACCTGAAAGTACCGAATAGTACTTTCTTTTTTTTACTAAATAAATTATAATATAAGCATGACATGGAAAATAAAAGATATAGAAATTAAAAATAGAATTGTTTTTGCGCCTATGGCAGGAGTATCTAATATTAGTTACCGACAAATTATAAAAGAAATGGGTGCTGGTTTAATATACTCTGAAATGATTAGTACTTTAGGAATTAAATATAATGGAAAGAAAACAATAGACTTAATAAACTTTGAAGAAACAGAAAGGCCTATTAGTATTCAAATATTCGGAAGTGACACTTCTTCTTTCGTAAATGCAGCAAAATATATTGAAGAAAACTTTCATCCAGATATAATAGACATAAACATGGGTTGTCCCGTTCCTAAAGTAGCAATAAAAAGTCAAGCAGGAAGTGCCTTACTAAAAGACCCAAACAAAATATATGAAATAGTTTCAAATGTAGTGAAAAACACAAGCACACCTATCACAGTTAAAATAAGAAGTGGATGGGATAACGAACACATAAATGCAGAACAAGTTGCAAAAAAAATAGAAGAAGCTGGTGCTTCTGCTATAGCTATACATGCAAGAACTAGAAGTCAAGGATACTCTGGTAAAGCAGATTGGAACATTATAAAAAAAGTTAAAGAAAATGTTAGAATACCAGTTATTGGTAACGGAGATATAAATACAATATATGATGCAAAAAGAATGCTTGAAGAAACAAAGTGTGACGCAGTAATGATTGGAAGAGCAACCCTTGGTAATCCATGGTTCATAAAACAATGTGTAGAATATATAGAAAACGATAATATAATAGATAACCAAACAGATGTAGAAAAAATAAACATGATAATAAAGCACTATAACTTACTTAAAAAGTATACTAACGTTAAAACAGCTCTTCTAGAAATCAGAACACATGCGTTATGGTATTTAAAAGGAATACCAGGAACTAAAGAAATAAAAAATAAAATATGCCAGGCCAAAACAGAAGAGGAATTTATAAACATAATAAATGAAATAAAAAAAATAATAAATTAATATAGTTAAAAAATATTAATATTAACACCTTGACAAACAGTAATTAATATAGTACAATAACCTCATAAATCAAAGAGAAGGACGAGTAATATTAGCACTGTTTATAGAGAGTTAACGTATGGTGGAAGTTAACAATAAGGCTATTATGAATAAAAACCTTTGAGTGGCTTATGCCCGGTTTATACCGTTAAAAATAAGAGATAATCAGTTAATGATTAAAAAGGGTGGTACCGCGGAGAACTAGTTCGCCCCTTTAATCATTAACTTTTTTATTTAGAAGGAGAGGAATATAATGGAAAGAAATTTCACAGAACAAGAATTAGTTAGAAGGGAAAAAGCAAACAAATTAAAAGAACTAGGACTAGATCCATTCGGAGACAGATATGATAGAACTGCCCTAGCAGGAGAATTAAAAGAAAAATATGAAAACAAAACTCACGAAGAACTTGAAGAAGAAAACATACTAGTAAAAGTAGCAGGAAGAATAATGTTTATAAGAAAAATGGGTAAAGCATCATTCTTTACTATTCAAGACAAATCAGGAAAAATACAAATATATATTTCTATAAATGATATTGGAGAAGATGCATACACTTTATTTAAATCAGCAGACATAGGAGATATTGTTGGTATAGAAGGTAAAGTAATGAAAACACAAACTGGAGAAGTTACTATAAAATGCTTAAAATACACTCATTTAGTAAAAGCACTAAAACCTCTTCCTGAAAAATTCCATGGACTTCAAGATAAAGAAGAAAGATATAGAAGAAGATATGTTGACTTAATAATGAATGAAGAAGCAAAAAGGAATGCAATCTACAGATCAAAAATAATCACATGTATTAGAAATTTCATGGATAATCGAGGATTCTTGGAAGTAGAAACTCCTGTACTAAGCACACTTTTAACAGGTGCAAGTGCAAGACCATTTATAACACACCATAATGCACAAGACCTAGATATGTACTTAAGGATAGCTTTAGAACTACCCCTAAAAAGGCTTTTAGTGGGTGGACTAGATGCAGTTTATGAAATAGGAAGATTATTCAGAAATGAAGGTATGGATGCAACACACAACCCAGAATTCACATCAATGGAAGCATATCTTGCTTATTCTGACCTAGAAGGTATGATGGAAATGACTGAAAGCCTTTACAAAACAATAGCAAATAATGTCTTTCATAAAGAAACATTTAACTGGAGAGGAAACGAAATAAATTTAAGCGGAAACTTTAAAAGAATAACAATGTGTGATGCAATAAAAGAACAAACTGGTATAGATTTTACTAAAAATTATACAAATGAAGAAATGTTAAAACTAGCAGAAGAACATGGTATAGAATTAGAAGAACACGAAAAAGTATTTGGACATATAGTAAATAAATTCTTTGAAAAATATGTAGAAGAAACTCTAATCCAGCCTACATTCCTATGTGGACATCCAATTGAAATAAGTCCTTTAACAAAAAAAGATCCAAAAGATCCAAGATTCGTACAAAGATTCGAATTATTTATAGGTGGTAAAGAAATGGCAAATGCCTATACAGAACTAAACGACCCAATTGATCAACTTGAAAGATTTGAAAATCAATTAAAAGAACAAGAACTTGGTAATGAAGAAGCAAATGACATTGATATGGACTTTGTTGAAGCCCTAGAATATGGTATGCCACCAGCAGGCGGTATTGGATATGGAATAGACAGAACAATAATGTTCTTCACTGAAAGTGAATCAATAAGAGATGTAATACTATTCCCACTAATGAAACCCGAAAATTAAAAGAGAAGCAAAAACTTCTCTTTTTACATATCTTCAATTTTCTTGATTATTCTTGTATAAACTTCTAGATAATATTTATAATTTTCACTAGTTAAATCTTTTGGCTGTGCTTTAGAAAGTTTATCCATATAATCTGAATACTCTTTTAAAAATTCACTATAATCATTAATCATATCTATAGTAATATTTTCAGTGCTATTATATTTCTTCATAAAAGAAATATATTTATCGAAAAACTCTTCATACTCATCCATTAATTCTTTAAAAGTGGTTGAAACTTTATTTGAATTATTATTTTCACTCTTGTTATTATTTTCATTTCCACTATTAATTACATTACTCGAGCTATTTGTTTCACCTTTTTCAAAATCAATTTCAATAATATTAAAACCAATATACTTTACAATTAATATGTCCCCATTACTATTTAAAGCTTTAAAATATCTTTCATTCCTATCGAAATTAAGAGTATATCCTTTACTAATACATTTATTAACATAATCTGAATAAGCTTTTAAATCATAATTTCCAACATAAATATCAAAAGAATTTTCTCTTTGATATTTTATATTAACTTTTTCTAGATTAAACTCTGGCACCAAATCGATATTAAATAAGTTAGAAACATCTGTACTATTAAATACAATTGGGACATCTAAATCAATAGTCATTTCTTCAGATGTATCATAAAAACTAACACTAATCTTGTAACCATCATTATTAAAAGCTTCAAAACTTAAATTGCTTGTTTTTTTATCTATTGTAAATCCATCACTTATTAAAGCTTCAACATATTCAAAAAACATCTCACTATCAATTTTTGAAATAGAAGCATTAACTGAACCATCTAAATATTTCTCGACTTCTCCATATTTAGAATAAGGTTTAGGAATAATCATATCCTCCGGCCATTTATATTTAGGAGTTCTATTCCATAAAATTAAAGACCATAAAATAATTCCTAATATAATAGCTAAAACATACTTGAAATATTTCTTATATTCTTTTAACTTTATCATAACCTATAAATCCTAATACAATAAGTGGAGAAGAATAGACTAAATAAATAAAGAAACTAGTTAAAAAAGTACCAAATAATATTTTACTATATTCCAAAGTATAAATTGAAAATGCCAAAATACATAAAGGACCTAGTAAAAACATAATAGCTGATAACAAAACAAAAGTCTTTTTATTTAAAAAATAACCAATATAGCTAAAGATCATACCTATAAATAAGAAAACAACAAAAATTGGAATAATTAATGTAGCACTTGCTATAGAAACGCCAAATCCAACATTCAAAATCTCTAAGAATAACTTAAAATTTTCCATAAGATACTTGCCATATCTAATTAATATATACAATAAATAAATGGTAGCTAATATTGAATTAACCAAAACTATTTTACTTCTATTTTTCATAACTACTTAATATCTCCTTTGTTAATAACAAATTTAACAGGACTATCTAGCAAACCATCCCTATAATAAAAATAGAAAACATCACTATCTTTAACATCAAAAGCAATTTGGCCTTTTAACTTATCACCTGCAACAATATCCCCATCAAGTTGACTTTTAACACTGTTTAAAAGATAAGTTATCGAACCTTTTTCTCCATTATTATCCTTTAAATCGAATGATAACAATGAACTAATACTAAGGTTTTCCTTGCCGTCATTTGCAATAGTTAAATCTATTAACAAAAAATAATCATTGTCAGGTTCAGTATAACTTTGACATTTACCTTCCCATTTATATAAACATTCCTTTTCTATTTTTTTAACAGAATTAAGTGTTATTTTAGTATCATTAACTTTAGCTATCTCCCCAAAGTTAAACTCATTTGTTTTTTTCCCCTTTTCATTAGTGCTATCTGCTGAAGAAAAACATCCACATAAAACAAAAGATAAAACACATACTAAAATTATAAATTTCTTTTTCATTAAATCCTCCTAAACTAAAATATTACCATTTTGATCTGCAGTCTTACATAAAGCAACAATACACTCAATGAATGCAACAAAGGCTGGTATAAAAGTCCAACAAAATAAAATACAAACTATACCTGATCCTGTCTTCCCAGCATAAAATTTATGAACACCAAGTCCACCTAAAAAAAGTGCAAGCAAACAATAAGTAACTTTATTAACTGCTTTAGTATTACTTGCAACATAAACAGGCTGACTAGCATTTCCTTGATTATTACTTAAATTAATATTAATACCAGACATGTTCTCATTTTTAACTGGCTTTTCTACCTTTTTAGTAACAACAATGTCATTCTCAGTTTCAAAAATTTCTACTTCATCTCCTATTTCAGGATCAAAATTTAAATCAGATAATCTTGCCTCTTTAATCTTACCATCATCAGTACCAATAGAAACAATCTCATCTTTGACTTTTAAAATCTTTGACATATAAAATCACTCCTTTCTAAATATTACATATATTATATCATAAAATCTTCTCGCAGGCGACATATTTTTTAATAAAAATGTGAAATAATAGTAATTAATGAAAGGAGTCACACTTCTATGAGTAGATATTCTAAACAAAATTTATCTATACAAGTTAGAAAAAATATAAGAAAATACAGACTAATTAGAAACTACACACTACAAGAATTAGCCGACAAAGCAGATTTATCACATGGATACGTAAGAGATTTAGAATGTCTATCTATAGACAAAACTCCAACACTTGAAGCAATTGGAAAATTTGCAGATGCTTTAGAAATAGATATAAGACAATTATTTGATGATCAAAATAATTAATATAGTTAAAACTATATTTTTTTAATTCATTTACTTTAAAAATATCTAAAAATACCCATTTATAGTGAAAAAACTGCATAAAAACTTGTAAAACATAGAATAATTATTGTATAATTAAATGGGAGGTAAATAAAAATGAAAAAGAACAACACATTGTTCAAAACAATTGCATTTCTTTTTCTAATATTTTCTATACTATCTTGGATAATCCCAGGAGCAAAAGCAAGTGGTGCAGAAATTACAAGTTTAGGTGTATCTAGAGTATCTTTATACAATATAATAGAATATCCTTACCTAACACTTAAATATTTCATTGAACCAATACTTTACATACTTGCCGTTGGTGGAATGTATGGTGTACTAAGTAAAACTGGTAAATATAGAAATATATTAGAAAAAATTGCAAAATCTTTGAAAGGAAAAGAAAATATATTTTTAATAGTTATTTCATTTGTGTTAGCAGCTCTTAACAGTGCATTTGGTTTTAACGTAATTCTATTTGCTTTCATTCCAGCATTATGTGGAATAATATTACTAATGGGTTATGATAAAATTACTGCTTTACTAGTAACATTCATGTCAGTGTTAATAGGAACAATTGGCAACACATATGCATTTAATACTGTAGGTTACATTAACCAAATAGTAGGAACAACATTAAATACTGAATTAGTAGCTAAAATTGGTTTATTTGTATTAAGCTTTGTTATATTTATTGCATTCACTTTAAAACATGCAAAAAAGAACAAAAAAGCTAATCTTGAAAACGAAGAAGAATATTTCTTTGTTGGAGAGAAAAAACAAAGCAAAAAATCAAGCTGGCCTATATATATAATAGGTTTTGTATTACTAGCATTATTCGTATTAGGATTTGCAGATTGGAAAAATATCTTTAATGTAACATTCTTTGAAGACTTACACACAAAAGTTACAGAATGGGCTATAAAAGATCACACAATTATAGCATACCTAATAGATGGACTTGGCTCTTTTGGTAAATGGTCAATTCCAGAATTTACTATTATGATAATAATAGCAACATTATTAATCAAACTTGCATATAACATAAGTTTAGATGATACTATTGATGCTTTTGGTGAAGGCGTTAAAAAAATGCTTAAACCAGCATTCTTAGTAGCATTTGCTTATGTACTAGTGTTAATAACTGGGTACAAACCATACATAGTAACTATAGCAGACTTTATATGTAACACAGTAGGAAATGGATTAGCTAACCTAATTAATGTTTCATTTATAGGAAGTATAATAAATGTAATATTTAGTACTATCTCAGTAGCATTAACATCTCTAATGGATGTAGAAATGCTTTACGTAGTGCAATCATCAGTACCTTATATGGCTGGATTATATGCAGAAAGCATAAATAGTTTTGCAATAATTGTACAAGCAATATATGGTCTAACAATGTTTGTTGCACCAACAAGTACTATGTTAATATTAGGACTAGAAATTCTAAACATTCCATACAAAGAATGGTTAAAGAAAAGTTACAAATTAGTTCTAGAGTTATTAGCAATAATAATTGTTGTAGTTCTAGTAGTAGTATTCTTATAAAAAGACTAAAATTTAGTCTTTTTTTGTATATAAAAAAATAAATCACACCAATATATCATAGAATATATGGAGGTGTATATGAATAATTATACAGAAGACTTAAAAAAAGTAATAAAACAAAGCGAAAAAGAGGCAGCATTAAATAAAGATGCATTTATAACTACCAAACATATCTTACTAGGAGTATTTAAAACAGATAATAAAATAAAAAACATACTCCTAAATAACGACATAACTTATGAATTAATTAAAAATGAAATAGCCCCAGGTAAACAAAAAGAATGCCTATATTTATTTAGTAAAGAAATACTTTCTCTAATAGAAGAAATATTAATAAAGGAAGAAACACTTGAAAATGAAATATCTCTATCAAGTTTTATATTAACTTCCCTTGAAAAAACCACAACAGACATTTACAAAATACTCAAAGCATTAAATAAAGATATAAACAAAATAAAAAATGAAATAAATAAAACAGAAACAAAAACCAGAAATCTAATGATTAAAAAAATAGGAGTAAACTTAAATGAGGAAGTAAAAAATATTAACGCTGACCAAGTAATTGGAAGAAAAAAAGAAATAAAAAACTTAATAGAAATACTAAAAAGAAAAAACAAAAATAATGTTTTGTTAATTGGAGAAGCTGGTGTTGGTAAAACAGCAATAGTAGAAGGACTAGCAGATTTAATAAATAAAAAAGAAGTACCTGATTTCCTAAAAAACACAACTATATATAGTTTAAACGTTGGTTCATTAATAGCTGGGACTAAATATAGAGGAGAATTTGAAGAAAAACTAACAAAAATAATTGATGAATTAGAAAGTGCTGAAGACATAATTGTATTTATAGATGAAGTTCATACAATTGTAGGCGCAGGTGGTGCAGAAGGCGCAATTGATGCATCAAACATACTAAAGCCAGCTCTTGCAAGAGGTAAATTAAAAATAATAGGTGCAACTACTACCATAGAATACAAAAATACTATAGAAAAAGATAAAGCACTTGATAGAAGATTTCAAAAATTATTTGTACAAGAACCTACGCTGGAAGAAACAATATTTATTTTAAATCAAATAAAAAGTAACTACGAAGAATACCACAAAGTTATAATTCCAAATAACATAATAAGTAAAACAGTTGAATTAACAAACAAATACATAAAAGGGAGGAAAAATCCAGACAAATCAATTGATATAATTGATGAAATGTGTGCTTTAGTATCATTATCAAAAAATAATAACAAAGCACTAACAAATGAAATACATAAATTAGAAACAAGAAAAAACAAATTTTTAGAAAATAAAAACTTTAAAAAAGCATTAGATACTAAAAAAGATATACAAAAATTAAAAAATAAACTAGAAACGAAGAAAACAACTTCTAAAAAAACACTAAAAATAGAAGTATTAAAAGAAGTATTAGAAAATAAAGTATTATGTCCAATATACGAATTAAATAACATAAATTACATAGAAAACTTAAAATTACACTTAAAAAATAAAATTTATGGAGAAAATAAAGTTATAGATGAAATATGTATAAAAGTGAAAAACTTTATAAATAATAACTCAAAAAACATAATAGAAATAAATCTAAAAGGACCAACAGGTGTTGGTAAAACATATCTTGTTAATGAAATTGCATCATATTTAAAATTACAGTTAATTACTTTAGATATGAAAGAATTTACTACTTCAACATCAATAAATAAAATAATAGGTTCAACTGCAGGATACATAGGTTATGATGAAAAAAACACAGTTTTTGAAAACATAAAAACATTTCCAATATCTATAGTATTGTTAGAAAACTTTAAGAAAGCTTCAGAAGAAGTTAAAAATATAATAAACAAAATTATAGATACAGGAACACTTAAATTATCAAATAATGACATAATAAACTTTGAAAATGTTTTATTTATAAAAACCGAAACAAAAGAAAAAGATAACCAAATAGGGTTCATTAAAAAGGACAATACTGTAAGTAGTAATGATGATATATATATGAACAACTTAAATAAAGAAGACATAACCAAAATAGCACTTAATTATAAAAATGATTTAAAAGAAGAAGAGCTAACATACATATTAAATAAATCAAATTATAAAAAAGAAAATGCTAAAAAGATAAAACTTCTAATAGATGAAATTTGTGTGAATAATAATGAAGTTATTAACAGTTTATGATATAATTATTACGAGGTGTTGATAAATGGACTTAATAATTGTTTTATTAATAATAGCATTACCTTTATTAGCTGAAATATATATTAAAATTGTATATAAAAAATCTACTAAAAGATCAGTAATGAATAAAATGACAGGATATGACATTGCTAGAAAAATACTTGATAAAAACGGTTTAAATGACCTACTAATAATTGAAACAAAAGGTACTTTAACAGACCATTATGATCCTTCTAGAAAAGTAATTAGACTTTCTAGTGGTATTTATAAAGAAAGCACTATAGCATCAAATGCAGTAGCAGCTCATGAAGTAGGACACGCTCTTCAAGATAAAGAAGGTTATACTTTTTTAAGAATAAGATCAATTATATTTCCAGTAGTAAGTTTTCTAAGTAGAATATCTTACCTTGTAATATTTCTAGGTTTCTTATTTGAAATAATGAATTTAGTATACTTAGGCATAATAGCAGTAGGCGCAGGAGTACTTTTCCAAGTAGTGACATTACCAGTAGAAATTAATGCATCAAAAAGAGCTGTTAAAGAATTGAACGAATTAGGAATTATTAATGAAGAAGAAAAAGAAGATGTAAAAAATATGCTAACTGCAGCAGCACTTACATATGTAGCAAGTACTTTAGCAGAATTATTACAATTAATTAGATTAATTGGTATAGCAAGAGAAAATTAAAAAGTTCGGAAATTTCCGAACTTTTTAACTATCTTACAAATGGAATTAATCCCATAAATCTAGCTCTTTTAACTTCTCTAGCTATATGTCTTTGATGAAGTGCACAAGCACCAGTCATTCTTCTAGGTAAAATCTTACCTTTTTCATTTATATACTTAGTAATAATTTGAACATCACTATATTTAACATCTTTACCAGCACACATTTGACATATTTTCTTTTTTCTTGGATAAAATTCTTTCATTACTTTTCCTCCTTCTTTCTAAAATGGTAAATCATCATCACTTAAAGATACTTCATTACCAAAATCTTTAAAAGGATCCTCACTACTAATATCTGTTCCCACTTCAGCACTTGGTGCATCAGGATATATCTGACTAGTTGTATCTACATAAGCATTAACTGGTTGACCAGCATTATCTCTTCTAGAACCTAATAGTTCAATATTTTCAGCTATAACATCAGTAGCGTATCTTTTAGTACCATCTTGGGCATCATAAGTTCTAGTTTGTATTCTACCTTCTACACCTATTTGACTACCCTTAGAAGTATACTTTTGAACAACATCTACTTGCCTTCCATAAACAGTTATGTTTATAAAATCAGCATCAATATTTCCTTCTTTATTTCTAAAATTTCTATTAATTGCTAAACTAAAATTAGCAACAGCTGTACCAGTACTAAGTACTCTAACTTCAGGATCCCTAGTTAATCTTCCAATAAGAATTACTTTATTCATACTACTCTTCCTCCTTAATGATTAAATGTCTAATAACTCTTTCATCTATTAAAGCCTTTCTGTCAAACTCTTTAACAGCCTTACTTTCACATTCAACATTAAGTAAATGGTAATATCCTCTTACTTGCTTTTTGATTTCATAAGCTAACTTCTTTTGTCCTAAATCTTGTGATTTAACAATTTTAGCACCCATATCAGTTAAAACTTTTTCAAAAGACTTAACAGTTGATCCTACTTCTTCTTCAGATAAATCAGCTTTTACAATGAACATGATTTCGTATTTATTCATTTCATTTCACCTCCTTATGGTCTATTGGCTTCACATGAAGCAAGGAAGATTTCTCTTCTCTACGAAGTATTATAACAAACAATAAACTATTTGTCTACACATTTTACTTAACTAAAAGTAGTTTTATGCATAAAAAAATGGGTTTTACGGCTCTTCAATTTCTGTGGGGAAGTAAATAAGAGTTAAACCTGCATAAAACAAGA